>NZ_JBEYHA010000054.1:0-36173 GCF_040635075.1 Nocardiopsis sp. NPDC007018 | reverse complement strand
CACCAGGCCCAGGTGACTACGTAGCCATGCCGAATGCCTGGGGGGCCTAGGCATGTCGGGCGCGGTTGACATAGTCTTCTCCTGTCAAGTCTTACGTGCAGATTTGATCACGCCCCGGATTTCACGCCTGAAATCCGGGGCCTTTTCTTTGTTTCCAGTGAGACGCAGTCGATCATACGCCCTTTCGGAGTGGGGTGTGCGGCGCGCCCAGTCGCGCCAAAGCCCGTGCGACATCTCCCTTTGGAGTGCTGTGGTATGGGGCAAGGAGAAACCCGGTTGAGCTGCACAGATGCTTCGCTTGCGCATGACCAAAGCCCCTGGTTGCTCGCCTGCGGCGAGATGTTCTCGCTCTTCCTCGAGTCGCTAACGTTCGTTTTCTCAAAAAAAATGACCCTCGTAATTAACTCTCCGTGAACCACGAGAGGGAAAACGGCACGCTTTCGCTTTGGAGCCTCCTTGGGGGGGCTGGGTGCTGGCGCCTGAGGCAGGCCCGGTTGGTTGAATCACCTCCAGCCCTCTGCGGACAGTGGCAGGCTCGATCCCATGAGCGAGACCACCCCCTCCACGGCCCATGTCCGCCTGATCGGCGGGCCCGACGACTGGCGCGAGCAGCTCCTGGACCACGTCACCCGCGAAGAGCTCGAAGGGCCCCGACAGGATCTGGGCGGCTACCTGATCAGCTCCTGCGTCCCCACAGGCCACCCCGACCCCGGCGCCCGAGCCGTCTACGAACCCAACGCAGAGCCCGCGCGCGCCGACATCTGGTTCTTCCGGGGATGGATGCCCACGGGTCCCGCGGACCTCGAGCTGCGCAGCGCCGACCACCACCAGGCCGCCACCGTGGTCCTGGACCACGACGGCCTGGTGGTGGAGTGGGCCTCCGGGGATGGTGGCCTTCACCGGGTCGAGCGGGTGCTCGCGCACTGGGAGGCGAGCGGGGAGGACGATCTCGGGTTCGACGTGTGGCATGTGCAGTCCGGTGGGCGGGATTGGGAGCTGCGTGACCACGGCCCTGACATGTGGGACGCCGGGGTCCTGCGGGAGGAGGGCTGAGGTCCGAGGGCGAAGACTCGAAGCGACGGAGTTTTACGCGGTAAAACCTGGCGATCCTTCGGCGTCTTCGCGATGTGGTTGCGGAGCCAGGCCGCCCTACTGCAGCCGCCCCAGGAACGCGTCCGCGAACCGGTGGAGCTCCTCGGGGCCCATCCCGCCCGCCAGCTCTGTGTAGAGCTGCTCGGCGAGCACCTCGGGCTCGCCCCAGGACAGCTCCAACTTCAGCTGGTCTCCTGACCGCGGCGAGCTCTGTTTCCGGGAGCCCGGAGAAGGGCTCCTCTTCGGGTCGGGCTTCTCCGGGGACGGCTGCGAAGACGGTGGAGCTTCGGCAGAGGGTTTTACGCGGTAAAACTCCTCCTGCTGCTCCTGGTGAGCGGCGACCTGGCTCTCGAGGGGAAGCTTTCCCAGCTCCCGGGCCTGAGCGAGCTTCACCTTCCCGTCCTTCAGCGCCTGCTGTAGATCCGGGTGCAGATCCAGGAGGATCAGTCGCTGGGTGATCCACCCATTCGACTTGCCCAACAGCTCAGCGGCTTGTGACCGGTTCAGCCCATGTCCCAGGAGCTTGTTGATCTCCCGGGCCTCCTCCAACGGGTGCAGGTCCTGGCGGTGGATGTTCTCGGCCAGGACCGCGGCCCGCAACGTGACCTCGCTGTCGTCCTCATCGCCCCGGGGAGACCGCACATGCACCGCCACGGTCTCCAGGCCGGCCTGCTGCGCGGCGGCCAAACGGCGGTTGCCGTTGATGACGACGAAGACCGCCTCGCCCACCGCCGTCCCGTGCTCAGGATGCACCTGTACATAAGAGCGCCGGGGGATGACATGCAGCGGCTGCAGCAGCCCGTGCTCGGTCAGGCTGCGCGCGAGTTCTGACAGATCACCGAGGCTCTCGCGGGGGTTCTCGGGGTTGCCCACCAGCTGAGCCAGAGGCACCCGGGCCGGGTCCGCGGGGGCGTCCCCGGCGGCCTGGGAGATGAGCTGGCGGCGGGCGCTCGTGGCACGGCCGGCGGCCCCGAAGGAGGCCGAGCGGCCCAGCTTGTCGGCCTTGCTCACGACAGGGCTCCCGCGATCTTGCGCATGGCGGCGGCCTGGTCCGACTTGGGGTCATAGACCAGCAGCCCCTGCTTGCTGCGCACCGCCTCGCGCTGTTCCTTGCGGTCGGGCACCACCGCGATCACCGCGGGATCACCGATCTCCTCCCACGCCTGCAGCGACGAGGTCGCGATGAACCCCCGGCGGCTGTCATACATGTTCACGACCAACCCCAGGTAGTCGATCTCCAACCGCATGTCCTGACGCAGATCCTCGATCTGCCCGGTCAGCAGCGTGTAGGCGTCGGCGCTGGAATCCTCCGCCTGCACCGGGATCACCACACCCGAGGCGCCAGCCTTCTCCTCAGGGCGGCGGCGCCCGTAGTAGATGGCACTGTCCATGGCCAGCCCCAGACTGGGCGGGCAGTCGATCACGATGACGTCGAACTCGTCCTCGAGGGGCTCCAGAGCCCGCTCGAGGGCGGCCTCGCGGGCACGGATGGTGGAGAGCTTCACGTCCAGGACGAACCCGTCCGCGCACGAGGGCAGCAGGTGCAGCCGGTCACCGAAGCGTTCATCCTCGATCGGCACGATCAGGTCGCCCAGCTCGCCCTTGGCTTCACCGGTCATGTGCTTGACGAGGCTGTCGGCCTCCAGGGGCAGGGGGGCCACACCGAACTGGTTGGTCAGGTGTCCCTGGGGGTCGAAGTCGACCAGGAGCACGCGCTGGCCGGGGCCTCCGTACTCGGTGCCTTCGGCGTAGGCCTGGCCCACGCCGGAGGTGAGGGCGGTCTTGCCGACGCCGCCCTTCTGGTTGGCCATGATCCTGCGCCGGGGATGCGTTGGTGCCACGTGCTCCTCCTGTGGGGAAGGGTGTTCGGCGAGCCAGAGTTCCAAGGCCTGCGCCAGCCCTTGGATGTAGGAGACCCCGCGGTCAGCACAGCGGGCCTTGAAGACGTCGTAGGCGCCCAGCGGCAGCCAGGTACTGAACGGCGGGGCGCCAGCAGTGTCGACGGGCGCTACGGGGCCGGACTTTTGCCAGTCGTCGAGTGCTTGGGTCACCACGTCCTGCATGTCCAGCCGGTGCTCGGCGGCGCGGACCTTCACTCGCGCCCGTAGCTGTTCGGGCAGCTTGGAGGTGACCTTCTCCCTGTCGCCGGGGATTGGTGATGCCATAGGCGTTACCTTACTAACGCCTGGTGGGGGGAGTGAAACCCATCCTGCTCGTGCCGCCCACTTTTTACCGCGTAAAACCCTCGCTGGCTGAGACAGCAGAAAACCCCCGCAGAGCGGGGGTTTCGCTTGCGAGAGGCCTACTCCTGGTGCTGTTGCTCCACGTTGAGAGCGACCAGCTGCGCCGCAACCTGCTGGCGGTGGTGCTCGCGGGCGGGCTGAACATGGGGCTGACCGCCATGGCTGAGGCGTCGGGGATCTCCTACGACGAACTGGCCTGGACGGGCGAGTGGTACCTGCGTGAGGAGACCCTGCGCGCGGCCAACACCGCGGTGGTGGACTACCACCACCGGCTGCCGATGACCCGGGTGTGGGGTACGGGCACCCTGTCCTCCTCCGACGGCCAGCGCTTCCCCATGCAGGGCAAGTCGCTGACCGCCCGTCACCTGTCCCGCTACTTCGTGGACGCGGGCATCAGCCAGTACACGCACGTGTCCGACCAGCACTCCACCTACGGCACCAAGGTCATCGTGCCCACCCACCGCGAGGCCCACTACGTACTCGACGAGATCCTGGGCAACCAGACCGACCTGCCCATCACCGAGCACGCCACCGACACCCACGGGGTGACGCTGGTCAACTTCGCCCTGTTTGACCTGGTCGGACTCACCCTGTCCCCGCGCATCCGCGACCTGGGCCGCATCGTGCTGCACCGCCTGGGACCGCGGGCCGACTACACCGACCGCTACCCCATGGCCGGGCCCTTGTTGACCGGACGGGTCAACACCGAGCTGATCCATACCCACTGGGATGACATGCTCCGCCTGGCCGCCTCCTTCAAGTACGGGCACTCCACCGCCTCGCTGCTGGTGGGCAAGCTCTCGGCCAGCTCGCGGCAGAACGCCCTGGCCGCCGCCCTCAAGGAGTGGGGAGCGCTGCGCCGAACCATCTACGCCTGCCGCTACCTGGCCGATGAGCAGTACCAGCGCCGGATCGCCCGCCAGCTCAACAAGGGCGAGAGCCTGCACGGGCTGCGCCGCGACCTGCACCACGTCGGCGGCGGGGCGATGCGGCGCCGCCACCACGAACAGCAGAGCGAGCAGGCGCTGTGCCTGACACTGTTGACCAACGCGATCATCTGCTGGACCACCGAGTACTTCGGGCTCGCGGTCGCCGAACTGCGCGCGGCGGGCCGCCACGTCGATGACGCGGTGCTGGCCCACATCTCCCCGGCGCGCTCTGAAGGCGTCAACCTGATCGGAGAGATCTCCATCGACGTCGACAAGGAGCTATCCAAGCTGGACGCGGCCGGGTACCGGCCGCTGCGCCACCTGGATGATGAGGGCTCGCCCCGGTGACGCACAAGGCCAGAACCGGGACGTGTTCCCTGGTCAGAAGGTTTTTTCGAGGAGAACGGGGAAACCACTTGCAACTATGCCTCACGTGAGGCATAGTTGGTTTCAGGCAAGGGGAACCGCCCCGAACCACCCACGGAGAAGGAGCCTCCGCATGGCCACCACCACGTCCTTCGGCAGCTGGTACAACCACACCGGATCCAACCTCACCGTCGAGGCCGACGTCGCCGACTACGTCGGCGGTGGCCCCAGCGAGTGGGTCGAGCGCATCCAGGCCGACGGCAGCTTCGAGGCGATGGTCGACGCCTACCGCGCCGCCGTCAACGACGCCCTCCCGGCCAGCGTGTCCCTGGCCGGTGACGAGTTCTACGGCCCCTACTACACCGAGGACCAGGACTGGGACGGCGAGCTGGACATCGCCGAGATCATCCAGAACATCGACCTGGGCGAGATCGTCGACAAGCACGACCCCGACAACGCCTGACCCCCACCACCGTGAGCGGCCCGGCCCCGATGCCCCGGGGCCGGGCCGCTCCGACGCGGAAGGAGCCCGCGCCATGAACGAGACTACGACCCCCCACGAACAGGGGGAGGAACCCCAGCTGTGGTCCATCGGCCAGGTCGCCCAGCACCTGGGGGCCGCTTCCGCCGGTTCGGCCCGGCGCACCCTGTCCCGCTGGGGGGTGGAGGCCGCGGACTACCAGCGCGGGGCCAACAACCGGATCCAGGCCCTCTACGAAGCCGAACAGGTCCGCGCCGCGGCCGCCGCCCGTCCGGGCCGGGGCGCCCGCACCGACCTGCACTCGGAGGAGCCGTGAGCCCGCACCCGCGCGAGCTGCCCAAGCTGCGCGACCAGACCCTGCGCCACCTGGACAGCCCCTCTTCGGCCCTGCGCTCGGGTACCGGCCAGGAGGCACAGGCCGGGCTCGACGGCCTGGCTGCGAACCTGCGCGAGAGCGGTCTGTACTGGGCTT
Organism: Nocardiopsis sp. NPDC007018; assembly: GCF_040635075.1. NCBI lineage: Bacteria > Bacillati > Actinomycetota > Actinomycetes > Streptosporangiales > Nocardiopsidaceae > Nocardiopsis > Nocardiopsis sp. NPDC007018. Next base: position 30,590 of record NZ_JBEYHA010000054.1, on the reverse strand, counting down.
CGGCCGACATGGCCGCGCTCGCGGTCTCGGCCGGCGGCCAGCTGGCCGCCGCCCGCTGGTCGGTCGCCGACCGGCCCAGCGAGCGCGGGCTGATCGTGTTCGAGGGCGGGGTGGGCCACCTGGACGCCCAGGGGGTGAGCATCCCGGTCGAGGCCTGCGCCTGGGGCCCCCACCCGGAAGGGTGCCTGGTCTGGCTGCTGCTCTCCCGCCGCCGCCTGGTAGGGGAGATGACGCGCACCGACCTGACCCTGGTGGTCGAGGAAACCCCACCGATGGTCCCGGTGTACGCCTTCACCGTGGCGGACGGACCGGAGCCGGTGTCGATGGCCGAGGTCGACCCGGCCGTCCCTCCAACGGTGGTGGGGGCCCTGGCCGCGTCCTGGCTGCTGATGGGCCAGCCCCAGCTGGTGGACACCCGCCATGAGCGCCCTGAGCGCAGTGTGCGCCGGGCCTACGCCCGCCAGGGCCGCCCTGACCCCGAGGTGGTGCTGGTGGACCTGCGCCGCCAGTTCGTCCCCTCCGGCCAGGAGGGCGAGGACGGCGGGGAGAACAAGCAGCGCCGATACCGGCACCGGTTCGTGGTCTCGGGTCACTGGCGTAACCAGCCCTACGGTCCCGAGCGGAGCCTGCGCCGTCAGACGTGGATCCCCGCCTACGTCAAGGGCCCGGACGGGGCTCCGATGCTGGCCACGGAGAAGGTCAACGTCTGGCGCCGCTGACAGAACCGGTGCTCTCGCGCTATTGTGGTCTCACTGCTCCCCGCGCATGCGGGGATGGACCGGTTCGATGGGAGTTCTTCGCTCTCAAGACAGGTCGAAGCCCCGCGCACGCGGGGATGAAACCCCACCTTCGGGTGGGGTTTTTGCTTTCCCGCCTTCCCCCGACCGCAGCCTGTTTGAATCAGGGCATGCACATCACCCTGATCTTTGAAGACGGCGGGTACGTCGTGCACTCCACGAACCCCGAGCTCGCTTCCCAAGGCGACACCCGTCCCGACGCGTTGCGGTCGTTCGCGGAAGCCCTGGAAGCGTTGGAGGAAGAGCTTCACCCGGAGTGACGACACTTCCGGGGAGGCCCGGCTTGGCTCCAGGGTTCTCGCTACTGCTACCCCACCATTACCGGAAGCCAGAAGCCGACATAAGGGCATGAACCACACGGGGAAGGTAGACCACTCCGAACCGGCGGATTGGTCTACCTTATGACCAGCGAAGACGTCGCGGTGATGCGATGAGGGCACCCATTGGACGGCTTCGGCTCGTGTCCGGCCCGGAAGTCACCGAGTGTCACGGGAAGCGGGTCGGGTCTGGGGCCGAACGCCAACCGTTGGATTTTCCGCGAGAACTACCGGGACCCCGGGTGGACAGACCGGCGCCGTCGCGGTTGAATCAGCGGCCCCGAACGCGGGCGGCCGAGATCGTCCAGGAGCCCTTCCAGGGTGGTGCGCACCTGGGCGTGCAGGGGGACGGTGCGGTCCTTGCCGCGTACCCGCGCGCTCCCCTTCCTCGCGGAGAGGCGGAGGTCGGAGACGTCCAGGGCAACAATCTCCGCCACCCGCAGGCCGGCGTAGTAGGTCAGGTGGCAGATGGCCCGGTCCCGCCCCGAGGCGTCGCGGGCCACGGTGCGCAGGAACCTGAGCAGGGTGCGCTGGCGCAGGCCAGGTGTTCGCGCACCACTGCGGGCCGCCCGGCGGTGGTGCAGCACTAGGATCTTGGCATGGCGAAGGGCAAGGTGCAGCGGCGGGCGCGGAAGATCCTGGGCGAGGAACCCGTGGCCTTGGTCTGGTGTGAGATCCACAAGCCCATCCCCTCACCGCCCAAGGACGTTCACCGTGCTGCAGGCAAAGGACGCCTGAAATCGCGCCACCACTGGTTGTGGTACGCCGGAGCTGTGGTGTTCTTCTTCGTGGTCGTACCGATGATCTTGCTGGAGAGTCTCGGCCGTCGACTTGACCAACGGCTGTCGGGACGGAGCCGTGATGGTCAGACCGGACAGCCGTGTCCACCCGACACACAGCGTTCCGGCCGTGGCCGCTCTCGTGAGAGGGATCGCGGGCAGGACCCGACCAACGGGGTCTTCGACGGGGACTGGAACCTGACCGCGGGCCAGCTGCTGCTGCGTTGGTATGGGTACTCGCCCAGCCCTAAGCGCCTGGTCATGCTGACCCGCGACCGCATCTGCGTGGCAGCGTCCCCTCGCCGTCGGCTGTCGCCGACCAAGGCCAACGATTTCCGGACCGTCACGGAGTTCACCCTCGACCAAGCCCGGATCGACGGTGAGGCGGGCCAGCCGCGCGGGTACGCCACCTTCCGGCTCGCGTTCGCCGACGGTTCCTGGCTGGAGTTGGGCCGACTCGGCGAGCCGGAAGACGCCGATCACTTTCTGCGCACGGTCAGCGGCTGATCAACCCTTCCGACTGCTCACCCCCGGCAACAGGACAAGTAACCGGTGAGTAGCTCACCTGCGGAGAGCGTGCTTCGGAGAGGATGGGGCCATGACGACCAGCACTTCCGCCTCCGCTGCGGCGGCTTCCCCGCCCTTCGCGGACTCCCTCCTCGACTCCTTCGCGGACGTCGACGAGGACCGGCTGCTCACCTACGACCAGGCGTTTGCCTGGGCGGAGCAGTACCTGCCCGCGCCCAGCGCGACCGCGTTCGTGGACTGGCTGATGGACACCTGGACCGACGTCGTGCCCGGGTCCTCCCTCACCGTGCGCGAGCTGCTCACCTCGCACCTGTGGCAGTGGCGGGGAGCGGGGTTTCCCGACCCGCCGAGCACATTGTCAAGCTAGTCTTGACGGTCCTCCGGCGGCGCGGCGCTTGCCGCGGTCCTGGGCGCCCTGGCGGCTGATCCCGAGCACCGCACCGATCTGGGTCCAGGAGGCCGCCCCGCCCGGGGCGGTGGCCTCGCGGGCGGCGGCGAACGCCGCGGCTTCGGTGGTCTCCCACAGCCTGCGCATGTCCTCGAGCAGGCCGAGTACGGCCAGGCGCCCGACGAGGTCGAGGTCGGCGTCGGCCTGGGCGGCGGCCACCAGGTCGGGGGCGGGCAGGGTGCGCAGGCGGTGGGTCCAGGCGAAGGCGTCCTCGCCGCGTGCGTAGTGGTGGGTCAGGTGCTGGGCCGGGCTCATGATCAGCGGGTCCGTGCCGTCGAACTTGCCCTGCCGGGGGATGAGGAGCGGGGCCACCCCCTCCCGGGCCAGGGGCTCCAGGAGGAGCTCCTCGTAGGCAGCGGTGCCGCCTTCGGTGCGTTCCAGGTGGCGCTGGGCCAGGGCGTCCAGCAGCTCCTCGCCGTCGGCGGTCCGGTCGGGGGCCTCGGTGGTCTCCAGGCGGTGTTCGGCCCGCGCGGCCAGGGCGGCGCCGCTGGCGCGGAACCGGTCGAGGTCTCCGGCCAGGGTGGCGCGCAGTCCGGCCAGGGTCCAGGCGCGCGGGCTGTGGGAGCGGCGCAGCTCCACCGTGGCACCGGGGGCGGCCCGTTCGGCGCGGGTGCGCATCTGGGTGGGGGTGGGTCCGTCGGTCCACTGGATCAGCCAGGAGCCGCCCCCTTCGTGTTCGGCGTTGACGCGGCAGTCGTAGGCGTCGGAGATCTCGGCGGCGAGCTTGCGTAGGGCCTGGGGGGTGCGGGTGCGACTCATGGCGTCAAGCTTAGCTTGACGATTCAAAGTGTCAAGCTAAGCTTGACGCTGTTCTGACTTCCGATAATCGAACGTTATCGGAAGTCAGCGACTCCACGAGACGCTGCGTCTCGCCAAGAGGGCACAAAAAAGCCCCCGCCGCGTTCTGCGGCGGGGGCGGGCGATCGGGTCAGAAAATCGGATCTCTCAGGCGCACTCTCCCGGCCGGACGGAGGATTTTAGGACCAGCCACACGCGGGCGGGGGGTGTAGGCGGGAGCGTGCGTCTGGGGGCCGTACAGCCCTCCCGCGCCTCACAGACGCCCCCCACACCCCCCATTTCGGGCACTGCGGGGGCGGGGGGCCTCCGCTCGCCGGGGCTCCCTGTGGCTGGCCGTGCGCGCAGGCGATCTTGCCGTGGACCATCTCCACACTGGACAGGTCCTGCTTGGAGGGATGAACACCACCACCGCCCCCGGCGCACGGCCGGGGGCGGTGTTCAGCGAATCTCGAGACGGGCGCCCACCCTCTGGTGGGCACCCGTGGGGTTCGGGGCTGGGTCTCTCAGCGCAGGCCCTGGCCGACGACGTGCATCTGCTCGGCCAGGTCCAGGAGCTGGCGCACCTGGGGGTCGTCGGGGGCCAGCGCGGCCGCGGCTCGCATGCGGGACCGGAGTCGGGCGGCCTCGCGCTGGACGTCCTCACCGCAGGGCAGCAGCGTGCGGGCCAGCGCGGCCAGGCGCTCGGGGGCGTCCCAATCCGGCCGGGCCCGGCCAGCCAACTCGTCGGCCTTGTGCTCCAGGCGCTCGCGCACCTCAGCTTCCTCCTCGATGACGCCCGGGTGGACCCTGCCCAGCTGGTTGATCCTGGCCGCACGTTCGGCCTGGTCCAGGTCGGGGTCGGCCAGCAACGCGGCGCGCTCGGCGGCCCGGGCGGCCTTGCGGGTCAGCGAGCCGAGCTGGCGGCGCAGCTCCATGATCAGGTCCAGGGTGCGCTGGTATTCGCGGTCCAGGGCCAGGGTGGGGTCGGTGCGCAGCGCGTCGGCGATCCGTTCCAGGACGGTGCGCACCTGGGGGTCGCTGGCGCCCTCCAGAGCGCGGTGCAGTTCCTCGTGGGCGCGGTGTACCGCTGGGTGGGTGCGCACGGTCTGGGCCGGGGACATCGTCGTGGTGCTCATCTGTTCCTCCAAGGTGCTGGTGTTCAGTGTTGGGGCCAGGGCAGGGCCCGGCCGGAGGCGATCTCGCAGAACGGGCAAGGCGAGCTCACCGGACAACCGCCGCCCGGCCCTGCGGGCGGCCCACGGCCTGAGCAACCTCGGCGTAGGTCCACCCGGTGGGCGGGTCCACCAGCTCCAGACCGGTCACGGACCGGCGGGAAGAGCGCCATTGCCGGTCGTGGTCGGTGTCCTCGCTGTCGTGGTCGTACAGCCAGATCGAGTGGTCGCCGACCTCGGCGACGCGGCCGGTGACGGTGGAGCGGTGGGTCTCCACCAGGACCAGTTCCCCGATCATCAGGTCGCCCTGGGCGACCTCGATCTCAGCGCGGGCGTGGGAGGTGTTCACGTCTCGTTCTCCAGGGGTGGGGCCCGACCCTCCGGGGCGGGCGGTGGTTTCAGAACAGGGTGAGCTGATCGAGTTGGGTCTGGTCCGGTTCGAGGACGTCCTCCTGGACCCGGTCGGGGTGGGTCGCTCGGATCACGGCCGTGGGTCCTTGTCAGCTGCGGTGGTAGAGCACCACGGTGGGGGCGCCATGGCGGTGCCGGGCCTGACACCCGATCCGCGAGATCTGATCAAGGAAGGCCAGCACGGCCACGCACACCCCCGTCGCGGCCAGCGCCCAGGGCGCGGTGGGGGCGCAGATGATCAACGCGGTGGGCAGCAGCCACCCCATGTGCCAGGCCTGGTCCAGATGCGGGGCGCCGCCCCGGGCGTAGAAGCCACCCTTGCCCAGTGCGGTGGCCAGGCCCTCCAGGGTCTGGCGGCGGTCGGCCCAGTAGTGCGTCACGGTGTTCACCGCGAGTCCGGCGGCGAGCTGGACGGCGCCCAGCGCTCCGAGGTCGGTGGACAGCGCCACCAGGAGCAGGGCCAGGAGTTGTGACAGCAGCACCCCGCCCGCGTGGGCGGCGCATGCCCGGCGTCCGGCGTTGTCGGTGTCGCCCTTGCGGGTGGCCTGGTGGTCGGTCTGGACCCAGTAGTCCGCGATCCAGTGACCGGCCAGCAGGGCGGCGAACACGATCCCACTCGACATGGGGTTTCTCCTTACGTTGGGTGAGGGGCCCCGGGGGTGGGGCGGGTTGTCTCGTTGTCTCGCGCTGGTGGCCGGCCCCGGGTTCAGGGGGTCGGGGCGGGGTTTGTCTCACCCAAAAATCGGGTGAAAGCACACAAAGGCGGATAGGTCGGGTGAGACATCCGCGCTGGTGTCTCACCCGACCTGGCGGTGACAGTGGGTGACTAGACGGCGAGCTGCCAGCCTCGCCGGTTGGGCAGGGCCTCGATTTCCCCGGCCTCGGCCAGGTCGTCCAGGGCCCGCGAGACGGTGGCCCGCGAGCACTCCTGGGAGGCCCTGACCCGTGTCTCGAGTTCCTTGCGGCGCAGCACCCCGCCCGCGAGAAGCTCTTGGAGCACCGCGCGGGCAGCGCCTGACCACCGGGCCAGGCGCTGTTGGGCGGGGTCGGTCTCGACCGTGGCCAGGATGCCCAGCCCGAGGTCGACATCGGTGAGCAGCGCGGGGTCGACCTCCGGGATCTCTACCGAGGGCACCACTCCCTCGACCAGGTTGGGCAGGGCCACCTCGGTGTCGCCGCCCGCACGGGCTGCGGGGGCCCGTCCGGCCTCGTAGGCCGCCAGGCGCTCCTCGGCGTTGGCGACCTGCTGCTCGGCGATCTCGTGTCGGCGGCTGTAGAGCCCGCCCGACCCGGCGTCGAACGCGCCGGCCGCGAGCGGGTCCAGCTCCTGGGGCGCGTGCTCCAGGGCGGCGTCCATCTGCGCGGCCGTGACCTCTGAGGGGGCCCACGCGGCCTTGAACGCGACCTCCCTGCCGGCGTCGACCAAACCGACGCCGGTGATCTTGGGCAGGGTGGAGGGGTCCAGCGGGATGTCAGCGATCATCGACGACTGGTTGCGCGAGACGCGTAGCGCGACGGTGTTGCCCGCCGTCGCGGAGGAGCGGACCGCGTCGTCGCCGCCGAAGGTCTGCAACCCGTAGATCTGGCTGGCGTAGAGGGCCTGGACCCCGGCGGCCCGCCCCTCGCGCCCGACCCGACCCCAGCGTTCGGCGTTGGCGGCGTTGATGACCACGTGGCACTCGTCGACGATCACGACGATCCCCGGCCGCGTCTTGGTGGGCGTGAAACCGCTGACCTTGAGCCGCGCGCTGTTTTCCAGGCCCCGGGCCTCGATCACCTCGATCAGCCCGTCCAGGATCGCGTCCCAGGTTCTGGGGTCCTTGCCCACCGACCAGTGCGCCCGGTCGAAGATCCGTGGTGAGGAGCCGCCGTTCTTGGGGTCGAGGTAGATGACGATGGTGTTCTGGGTCTGCCAGATGCCCAGCGCCAGGGCGTCGATGAGACCGCTTTTACCGGAGCCGGTGGACCCGGCCACGAACCCGCCCCAAATGCTGTCGGTGGTGTACAGGCGCCACAGGGCCTCTCCGTCGCCGTCGGCGTAGGGACCCATCCGGATGGACACGTCCGCGCCGTCCACCACCAGGCGGTCGCCCTCCAGGGGAACTTTCTTGGTGAGCATCCCGACGGTGACGATCTTGATGTCCAGGATCGAGGAGTCGGGCTTGGGGTCGTCCTCGGTGGGCTCCACCTGCTCGATGAGCACGTCGGCCTCGGAGACGCCCAGGGCGGTGGCGATGTAGCCGGCGGCCGAGCGGACCGAGGAAATGGTCTGCTTGCCCGGCACCAGGTGCAGCTGGCCGCGCGCCCCGTAGGGTTCGTCGACCAGGTCCGTGAGCTTGGTGCCGGGCAGGCACCCGGTGGTGGTGGCCACGCGGGTGCGCCACTTGCGTGCCACCGGGTGTTCGCCCGGCGGCGGAGGCGGGGTGGGTCCGGCCTCGGCCGCCGCGGCCAGGACGCGGGGGACGCGGTGGTGGGCCCAAAACCGCGACCCGAGGGCGAGCAGGGCCAGCAGCCCGACCAGCCCGGCCCACCACCAGGCGGTCAGGTTCGCGGGCTGGATGAGGATGACCGCGATCAGCCACACCCCGGCCGCCGCCACGCACACCCGGGCGTGCGCCGGGTCGATCTCGGCCCACTCGGCGGCGAGCCGGGTGGCCTGACGTTGGCGGGCCTTGAGGGTGCGCAACAGCCGCAGCGCCATGTAGGCGCCGGCGCCGGTGGCCAGTGCCGCGAGCATCGCGTGGGTGGCCGAGACCTGCGCGACCTGAGAGGCGAGCAGCCCGGCGGCGAGCACGGTCGCGCCGACCTTCCACGGGTAGAACTGCGCCGCCATGTGGCGGCGCAGCGAACCCTCGCCGGGATGGACGACGGCCCGCCACCCCGCCTTGATGATGGCCGCGGCCCCCTCGGCCTTGAGCTGACGGGAGGTCTTCTCCTGCCCGGGAGAGGGGGTGGGTGCTAGCGCACCCAGGACCGGGGCCGGGGCGGGGGTCTTCTGTTTCTTGTTCTTCTTGGCCACGACGGGCCTCCTCTCGATCATCACACACAGTGACCACGCCCTGGGGTGGGGCGGGTTGTCTCGTTGTCTCACCGCCCCGGCAGGACCCGTGTTCGCGGCCCAGATCCAGGAGTTGTCTCACCCGAGAATCGGGTGATAGTTCGCGTTCGGGAACAAACGTGATGAGACAACGGGGTGCGTTGTCTCACCGCTCTCTCATCACGTTCCGTCACCGACCGTGGGAAAAAAGGGGGGCCGCCCACCCCTGCAGGGGTGGGCGGCCCGACCACCTGGGGCCTACCGGCCGCCCATCTGGTAGCCCTTGTCGGCGGCCTGCCCACGCGAGGCGTCGTAGGCCTCCTGGACCTGACGGTTGACCTGTTCCAGGACCGCGCGCGCCTTGATGGCCTGCGACTTGTAGGCGGCACCCAGATCGCGCAGGGTCGCCAGCTCCTTGGTGACCTCCGCGCCCATCCCGGCCTGGCGCATCTGCGCCTCCACCCGCTCCAGCATGGTGTTGACGTTGGCGACCATGTTGCCGGCGCCGGTCAGGGTGGCCGCGTGCGCGTCCAGCCCGGCAGCGTCCGAGTTCAGGGCGGTGGTAGCGACGGTGTTCGCCATGGTGTGTGCTCCTCATCCAATCGGTGGGGCCGCACCCGGTGTGCGACCCCTCAAAAGTGGTGGTGTCAGGCGGTGCGTTCCCCGCGGCGCAGGGCGATCAGCCCACTGATCGCCTCATCGACCTGATCGGAGTCCATCTCGTTGATGACCTCCCAGTTCGGGGTGTGTCCGGCGTCCGCGATCATCGTGGCCAGCACCATGCGCCGGTGCGAGAGCGGCAACCGCTCGCCCTCGCCCTGGTCGCCGAAGGGCACGACCTCTCCCTCGACGCCCTCGAAGGGCTCGAACTCGAACTCCTCCTCTTCGGTGGTCGTGGTGGTACGCCGACGCCGCCGACGGGGGCGGGGCCACTCCGGTTCGGGAGGCGAGGGGGTCTCGTCGACGACCTCGGCATCCTGGATGTCCTCATCGGTCGGTACGTACTGGGCCGCCCACTCCCGGATCCGCCACGCGCGGTCCTCGCGCCGCCGCCGCGCGGCCTCCCGACGCTCGGGGCGGGTGGCGTGACGGTAGGCACGCCAGTGGTCCAGGTCCTCGCAGGCGTCCAGGTACCAGTGGCGGAACACCATGCCCAGCCCACCCCGGGGGTCGTCATCGGCCTGAGCCTTGCGGCGGTCCCGGGCGGCCTGCTCCCGGAGCTTGGCCATCCGGTAGGAGTGCGAGGGCGGGGTCTTGCCGGTGACCATCGCGGCGGTGTCCACGGCCGCGTTCTTGATGAAGAACGCCACCACACCGGCCAGAATCAACATCTCCACAGGTCAACTCACCATCCCAAGACAGGGCCGAAGATGTTGCTGCCGGCGCCCGCGATGCCGTCCACGACCGTCGCGCCGGTCGCGCCGACACCACCGCCGGCGGCCAGCAACAGCACGGGCAGGCAGATCGCCGCCCACTGGCCGTGCTCGTCGAGTTTCTTGTCCTTCCACACGTCGGTGACGACCAGGACCAGCACGAACACGCAAACCGCGGCCACCACGGAGTTGGGGGAGATCGGCTCGGGGAACAGGCCGGTGATGAACCCGATGATCCAGGTCAGCAGGGCGATGATCCACCCGCCCAGGAACGAGTAGGCCAGCGAGGCCCCGCCGATGACGGCCAAGAACCCCGAGATGGTCCAGTGAGCCTTCTTACGCACGAACCAGAACAGGCTCAGGCACAACGCGGCGCCGACGAAGAACATGGTCACGCTCCTTTCTGTAGTGAATGTGCAGGTCAGACGAAGAACACGAGGGTGATCAGCCCGATGGCGAACAGCGCCCACGCGGTGGCGTGCCGGGCCGGGGAGCGCAGGATCCACACCGCCAGGTGCAGCGCCCCGATGAGCCCGATCGCGGGGCCCGCGTACCCGCGCGCCAACGCCCGCCACAGCCCCTGCTCGGGCAGGTGCGAGCCATCCATCACGAACGCCCACTCCTCGGCCAGCGAGGGCTGGCGCTCGCGCCACACGTCGGGGGGCCGGTAGGTCACCCCCAGCCACTGGATCGCGCGGGCGGCCTCGACCGCGCTGGGGCTCTCGGCCACCAGCTCCCCCGAACCAGCCAGGTCAGAGTCGGTGTTCTCCACCGGCAGGCCCTCCCTCGGGGCGGGCTGGGGTTCCTGCTGCGCAGCGGGGTCCAGGACCGCGCAGGCCACCGCCTGCGGCAGCCCGGAGGAGTCCACTACCGGCTCGTCCCCGGCGGTGCGCCGGGGGTGGTTGGGGGGCACCACGGACAACCGCGGCGCGTCCTCGGGACGGCGGCCGCTAGGGGCCGGTCGGTGCTCGTTCGGCAGGGCCATGGGCCCCTCCCATCAATCGGAAATGTGCAGGTCAAAGCGGGGGGATCGGGTGCGCACCGTCCACGTCCTCGAACCCCGGCAGCGGCAGCGACATCTGGTTGGCGCACACCGGGCAGTGGTCGTGGGGCTGGGTGCAGTGCGAGCGCGGGTCGCGGCAGCGCTCGCTCGCGGGCGGGGCGACCTGGTCCAGGTGCAGCCGCCGGTCGTCAGCGGCCTCCTGCCGCGAGAAGCGGGACTCGAAGCTCGCGGTACAGCCCGGCGTGCAGCGGACCCGGTACACCGTGGGGCGGTGCCGTACCGGCCGGCGCCCGCGGGCGCCGGAGGTAGTGGGGTGGGGCATGGTTCTCCTTCGGGGAAGCGGCGGGCCGCCACCCCGTGGGGTGGCGGCCCTTGTGTGGTGGCCCCTGGGCGGGGCCCGAGCCAGTCGTGCGAACGGTGGGTCGATCGGTTCTCCTTCGCTGCGTAGTGGGTGGTGCACCAGGACGGTCGGGGCGCGTGGCGCCGGTTCACCCCCGAGGGGGTGTCGCCGGTTCACACACCGGACCGGAGTGGTGCGCACACCCACCCCGAGAAGTTCGGGGTGGGTGTGCGCACCCGCCGGGGCGGGTGGTGGGCACCCCTGTGCACCCCCAGGTCAGGGAGGGTGCCCAGGGGTGCCCAGGTGTTACTTGGGCAGGTGGCGGTTGACCGTTCGGCGGCTCACCCCAGCGGCGTCGGCCACCGCCGAGACCGACGGCGTGACACCACCGGAGCTGAGCCGGTCGTAGGCGGCCAGGACCGCGAGACGGTTGCGCTCGCCCTCGCTCAACGCGTCCTCATCCGAGACGCCCGGCTCGGGCGTGCGCTGGTCACAGGGGTGGGCACCCTGGGCAGCAGCGAGGGTCCCGGTGATGCTGGACGCGTCGTCGGGCACCGCCGGGAGCGCCTGGGCCTGAAGCGGGGCGGCGAGCTGGATCTGCTGGGCCAGTTCGTGGCGGCGCACGTGGATCTGCGCGGTGGCCTCGTCGGTGGCCATCTGCGTCTCGGCCTGACGCCGGATCTCAGCCAGACGCTGCTCCTGGGCGACCTTGGCCCGCGCCTCGGCCAGAGCGAGCTCGCGTTCGGACTTGGACTCGACGTAGACGCGCTCGCGCTCCAGGGCGGCCATCTCCGCCTCCTGGTCCTCGGTCAGCGCCGTGGACAGGCGAGCCGCCTTGCGCTCGGCCTCCCTACGTCGGGCGTCGGCCTGCTCCCGCTCGGCCTGCTCCTGCTCGGCCCGGGCCTGGTCGTGGGTGGTCTTGGCCGACAGGGCCAGGCCCCACAGCGCTTTGGAGACCATGGGCAGCGGGGCCAGCAGGACCAGAGCCGGGGTGATCTCGAAGGAGTGCACCCCGATGGCGGCGGTGGCCAGGGTCGCGATGATCCAGGAGACGGTCTGGGCGGGTCGGGCGGCGGCCGGGCTGGTCCAGGCGATGGCCACGGCGGCCACGAGCATGATGTCCAGCGCGATGCCGGCCGCGAGGGCGACCGGGAGCGGGGCGGGGATCATGTCGGCCACGGACCAGGCGGTCCAGGCCAGGGAGAGCAGGGACGGGATGGCGGCCGCGATGATCAGCGGCCGCGTGCGGCTGATGGTGTCCACGGGTGTTCCTTCCAGGTCAGAGTTCGGGAGCCAGCGGGTCGGCGTCACGTGGCGTCCTCGCTGTCGGCAGCGGCCCGGCGGGGGCGCACCACGGGGTGGGCCTCGGCGTGGTCGGTGCGGGTGAGGAGCACGAGCGTGACCACGCCCCAGAGCACCAGGGCGGCCACCGCGATCAGGTCGACGGGCATCATCGGGCGGCCCCGCAGATGCCGCAGACGTAGGAGGCCCGGTAGACGTCCCAGTCCATGGCGCGGCCGCAGCAGGTGGGGGCGGTCATGCGGGTGATCAGGCGCTGGATGAGGGTCATGCCGCCCACACCTCCAGCCAGCTCTGGTCGGTACGGGCGGCGGTCAGGACCAGGGCGAGGACCCGCTCATGGAACAGGACCTCGGGGTCGGTCTCCTCGACCAGGACCTCGTCGACCGGCCGCAGACGGGGGCGGCCGGTGGGGGTCTCGGCCAGCCCGAGCAGCCGGTGGTCGGCGATGACGGTGTCCTCCAGGACGCGGGCGGCCTGGGCGGGGTCGTCCCACCCGGTCTCGGTCAGCGCGTCCGCGACGTCCCAGGAGGGGTGGTCGTAGGGGTCGACGTAGGCGAGCTCGCTGCGGTCGGCGTCCCAGAACCGCGGGGAGTGCGCGGCGATGATCTGCGCGGCCTCCAGGTCGGCCAGGGCGGCGAGGTCGTAGTCCTCGGGGGTAGGCTCGGGGTCGTACATCTGGTTCCTCCTGTTGAGAGTGGATGCGGGTGTGCGAGAGCCCCGCCGGGCCGGAATCCCGGACGGGGCTCGTTTGTGTGTTCGGGCTGGTCAGCGGTTCGCGGCTCGGACCGAGATGATCAGCAGGGCCGCGCCGGAGACGAGCATCGCGGCTATGGCGTACAGGCCGAACTCAGGAGCGGCCATCAGGTCGAGCAGGGCGTCCACGGGGTTCTCCGTTCGGTGAGCGGTCAGCGGGTGTGGACCCTGGTGGTCCCCGACCCCCACCAGCAGGACGGGCTGGTGGGGACGGGCGCCCCAGGGGGGGTCAGGCCGCGAGTTCGCGGCGGGTCTGGGCCGGGGTGGGCAGCGCCCGGTCCGCGGCCTCCAGCGCTGCCTGGGACATGTGCTCCCAGCGCAGCGTCGTCCGGGTGCCGAACCGCTCAGCCAGCTGCTGCGTCGCGCGTTCGACCGCCTCGGCCCCGACCCGCCAGAGGCGCCCGCACCCACACGCCAGGTGCGCCTGGCCGAGGTGGTCGGGGTGCCAGGCCAGAGTGCGCGTGGACTCAGTGCAGCTGGCCTCCTGACACGACCAGGCGGAGAACCCGACCCAGGACGTGAGGCTGACCTCGTTCAGCAGCCTCCCCGGCCCGGTCGGGCTCACGGCCGTGTGTCCGGCCTGGGCCATCAGGACCCAGGTGCGCATGAGAGTGCCGGCCTCGTGCGCGGCCACCAGCAGGGCCTCGCGCTGGTCGTCACGCTCGCGGACCAGGCGGGCGTTCTCCTCCTGGGCCTGGTCCAGGCGGTGCAGGGCCTCGGGGAGGTCGGCGGCGTCGACCAGCCGGTCGACCAGCGCGGAGGGGATGTTGATGACCTCGTCCCCGAGCCCGTAGGACAGCGACTCGCAGGCGTCCACGACCTCGTCCAGGGCGTGCTCGGCGGCCCGCAGGTCATCGGCCAGGGTCTCGACCTCGGTGGTCAGGGCGGAGGACTCGGCGTCCAGGGCGGTGATCTCGGCCCGGCAGCGGCGGTGGGTGAAGCGGATCATGCGGCGGCGCTCCTCGTGTTCGTGGTGGTGGTGATCGGGGTGACGGGGGCCAGGGGGCCGGTGGAGTAGGCCTCCAGGCCGGCGCGGATGATCGCGCTGACCTCCTGGACCCCGGCGGCGACCCCGCCGGGGCGGGTGGTGTCGGCCAGGTCGATGCCGGCCAGCTGGTCGACCAGCGTGCTGCCGGTGGTCTGCATGTGGTGTTCCTTTCGCAGGTGGAAGCAGAGATTCGAGCTTTACGGCATAGATTTTTCGAGGTCAGGCGACCGTGGCCAGGTGACGCTGGAGGCGGGCCCGGTAGCGGGCGCGCCTGCTAGTGGCGGGGTGCATGAGCAGCGCCGCTCGGACCGCGCGGTGGGTCTCGCCTCGGGTGAGCCAGCCCGTGGCCAGGCGGGCCGTGTCCAGGTCCGTGACGTGGGCCAGGTCGGAGAACATCGCGGCGGCGGTCTCGCCAGCGGCGGCCTCCTCGGCCTGGTCCTCGTCCACCTCCTCGGGGGTGCGGGGGCGGGACTCGGGGATGTCGGTGACCAGGGTGTGCGCGTCCTCGGTGTAGACGGTGACGTCCGGGGCCAGGGCGGGAGCGGTGGGGGTGGACTCGGGGGCCTCCTCGATCACCGCAGGGAGCAGGGGCTCGATGTCGGTGATCCCGGCCGCGTTGGCGTGGTAGCGGAGGAACTCGATGTCCTCGGGCTGGGTTTCGTGCCACAGGGCGTTCTGGAGTCGGGTGTGGTCGGAGCGCCAGGAGGTCTCGGGCTGGAACATCAGGTCCGAGGCGAGACGGCCGCCGGCCGCCTCGATCGCCACGGCGATCTCCCAGTCGGCCTGGGTGCTGCCGCCAGAGGTGGCGACGCGGATGACGTCAGCGCGGGTGGCGCCGGTGGTAGCAGCGACCTGCCAAACCAGGGACATCGTGATCCTCCAAACAGTTGTGCTCCGCCGTGGACTCCAACTGTTATAGCACGCTACACTGTGGTGTGCTAGCACGCAAGCTCCAGATCTCTACGGAAGCCCGACCTGCTAGATCGCCAAACACTGCGTACTAGTACGCTTGAACCATCGCTTGAAGGAGCTCCCTTGTCCCCAGAAATCCAGCGCCCCGACCCGCCCTACATGCAGGTCGCCAAGCACATCAAGGCAGAAATCGAATCTGGAGCCCTTGAGGACGGGCGGAAGATCGATTCTGTGCGGCTCCTCGCCGAGAAGTGGAAGATCTCGCACGCGACCGCAACGAAGGTCGTGGGAGTGCTCAAGGCTGAGGGCTTGGTCATCAGCGAACCTGGCAGGGGCACCATCGTTACCCGCGACCGGGCAACAGCCAGTGCCAAGGACCGGGTCATGCGCAGCCTTGAGGGGCGGATCTACGCCACGAATGAGCGTGCTCAGCTCGTTTCGGCTGATCTGGTGCCTGCCCCCGAAGACGTCGCGGACGCTTTGGGCCTTCCTTCTGGAACGAGCGTCATCCGCCGCCAGCGAGTCACCCTCCGGGATGACGTGCCCTCTTCAGCCAGTACCTCTTGGTACAGCGGGGATCTCGCCACATCAGCTCCGCTTCTGCTTGAGACGGAACGGCTGCGTCAAGGCACCCCGAAGTATGTCGAGGAGCAAACAGGGCTTGCGCCTGCCGCTGGCAAGGACCAGCTCCGCGCCGACATCGCGTCGGAAGAGGACTCCGCAGCACTCGGCATCCCTCTGGGGTCCCCGGTCCTACGCAAGCAGAACTGGGTGCTGGCAAGCAATGGAGACGTGATCGAGTTCGGCCAGTCAGTCTCCGTGGCCCGACGTTGGGCCACCTACACCTACGAAATCTCCAGGTAAGCAAATGGAACTGCTGCACTCAGGAAAAGTGCGCGACGTCTACACCGACGGTGACGACCTCATCCTGGTCGCCTCGGACCGCGTGAGCGTCTACGACGTCGTCCTGCCCACCCCAATCCCCGACAAGGGCAAGATCCTCACACAGCTCTCGCTGTGGTGGTTCGAGCAGCTCGCCAACGTCGTGCCCAACCACATCATCTCCGCCACCGACGTGCCCGAAGAGTGGGCCGGACGCGCCGTGCGCTGCCAGAAGCTCACCATGCTCCCCGTGGAGTGGATCGCCCGCGGCTACCTCGCTGGCCTGGGACTCAAGGAGTACGAGAAGCAGGGCACCGTCTCCGGCATCAAGCTCCCCGAAGGCCTGGCGGAAGCGTCCAAGCTCCCCAAGCCGATCTTCACCCCCACCACCAAGGCGACCGAGGGCCACGACGAATTCATCACCTTCGAGGACGTCGTCGAGGAGATCGGTCAGGAGACCGCCGACCGCCTGCGCACAGTGACCCTGGACGTCTACAAGCGCGGCGCGGAGATCGCCGCTGAGCAGGGCATCATCATCGCTGACACCAAGCTGGAGTTCGGCCGCGCGGCGGATGGCACGCTCGTGCTCGCTGACGAGGTACTGACCTCGGACTCCTCACGGTTCTGGCCCGCCGACGACTGGCAGCCGGGGCAGCCTCAGCACGCGTTCGACAAACAGTTCGTCCGGGACTGGTCGAGCACCGTCACCGACTGGGACCGAACTCCACCCGGCCCCGAGATCCCCGACGAGATCGTGGAAGCGACCCGGGCCCGGTACATCGAGGTCTACGAGCGGATCACTGGCAAGACTTGGGAGGCGTGAGCATGTATCAGAGCTACGACCGCAACAAGCTGGTCCGAGAAGTGGGCGAACTCCTGAAGCGGGAGGGCCTCGACCCCATCGCCCAGGACGACCCGAAGCCGGAACACGCCGCGATGTTGCTCCTCCGATCCTTCGGAATTGACCCTGTAGTCGACCACGTAGCAGCTCTCAAGGGCTCGATGAACAGCTCCTGGGAGGACACCGACGAAGAGCGGTCCAGGCGCATTCGCAGCTAGCCGACACCAGAAAGACCCCGAGCAGCAGAAGCCGCTCGGGGTCTTTCCAGCTCTGAGGTGTGCCCCAAGAGCCTCCACAGAGCACCCGTGACACGGGTGCTCCCTGTATGGTCGTCCCACGGTGGGGCTGACCACCCCACCCCAGACATGACGAAGGCCCGGGACCAACCGGGCCTCGTCCAGACAAGCGGCTGCTCTCGCAAAGCAGCGACACTAAAGCTCGCCATAGTAGACACCGGCCACTGTAGCCGACGGACGAGCGGATGGGCACCTTTTGGGTACCTCTTAGTGCCGTGACCTGTGCGAGGGCTGCTTAGAAAGCAGACCCATGACCGACCCCACGTCCTCGACCGAGGACGAGACCTACGCGTTCGTCGGCCCCACCGACGACGGCTGGTACCGCACGCAGATCCCCGACTGGATCGCGCTGTGCCCGAAGGTGAACCACACCGCCTACCGGCTCTACGTCATCGTCCGCAGCCTGATCTTGGAGAAGCAGCCCAAGAAGGTCCGCCTGCTCAGCCATGAACAGCTCGCGTTCCTGCTCCCCGGGCCGAACGGCAAGCCCTCCGGCGTGCGCACCATCAAGGACGCCCTTCAGACCCTCACCGAGGTTGGCCTGGTGAGCAACCCCGATGGCGAACGCATCGTGACCTCCGGCGGCAAGGGCAAGATCCACACCCGACGCCGGTACCAGCTGCACGACTGGCCGACCGTCAAGACCGCCATGACCGTCTGGCGCAACTCCTTCGACAAGCTCGACGCGTTCACCGAAGATTGGCGAGACACCCGAACCGACATCTTCCCTGGTCAACTCGTCGGGCGGAATTCTGCACCTCGTACTGACCAGCCACGCGACACCGACCCGAGCACCCCGGACGCCACCATCCTCGATGACGTTTCCGCAGGTCATTTCGTCGGGCGGAATTCCGCCAACACTGGGCGAGATTCCGCCCGACGTCGGCGGAATTCCGCACGCAACGCCGACGCCACCAGTGAAGACGCTCCTCCCCTTAAGCAGTTTCCTCAAGGAGCTTCCTCTTCCTCGGGCACCACGGAGACCACACCGGTCTCTGGCGGAGGGGAAGAAGAGGACGCACCTTCGGTCCGGACAACCCCGTCCGTAGCCCAGGCCGTCATGACCCGCACCGGCGCCACCGCTGATGAGGCCGATGCCGTCATCGAGTCCATCGAGGACCACGCGGAGCGGAACACCATCGAGATCGGCTCAATCGACCGCTACGTCGCTGGATTCAATGACTCCGATCTCCGCCGTCACCTCAGGAAGATCCGTGCTCAGCGTGCGCCTGAGGACCGCGTGAAGGCATCCCAGTCCGCTGGCCCCGACTCGCGGTGCGAAACCCATCACGAGGCGCTGCCCTGCGGTGGGTGCAAGGGCTCACCCCGCACGGTCCTGGTGAGCATGCTCAAGCGCTTCGGCCCCGGCCGCCGACCGGACCTGCAGGAGCTGTTCAGCACCCGACCGGATCTGAAGAACCTCGTCGGCTCCTCCTGACCGGCCCCGCACACGAAGAAGGCGGCGGGCCTCTGGCTACCAACCCGGCCCGCCGCCGCACTACCCCTACTCGAACGAGGAGTTCTTCCATCATGACCGACACGATCACCACCGAGGAAACCGAAACCCGCCTGCCCCCGCACGACATCCAGGCCGAGCAGTCCGTCCTGGGCGCGATGCTCCTCTCCCCCGACGTGGCCATGGACATCATGGGGATGCTGAACGGGGAGCACTTCTACCGGCCAGCCCACGGGATCATCTACGACGCGATCTGCGCGCTGACCGACCAGGCCGAACCCGTCGACGCGATCTCGGTCAACGCCGAACTGGTCAAGCGCGGGGAGTCCCTCCGGGTGGGCGGGGCCCCGTACCTGCACACCCTCACCGAGGCGGTCCCCACCGCCGCGAACGGCACCTACTACGCCAACATCGTCCGGGACCGGTCCCTGTTGCGCCGCCTGGTGGAGGTGGGCACCACCGCCGCCCAGCTCGGCTACGCCGGGGCCGGTGACGCCCTGGACGTCGTCGACCGGGTCCAGGGGCAGATCATGGCCCTGACCCAGAACTCGACCACCGAGACCGGCACCCGAGCCGACGGGCTCATGCAGCTGGTCGTGGACGCCGCCCAGGAACGCGCCACCCGTGGGCCCGGAACCTTGGTCGGCCTGCCCAGCGGGTTCGCGGACCTGGACGCCCTCACCAACGGCTTCATGCCCGGCCAGCTGGTCATCATCGGAGCGCGCCCGGCTGTAGGCAAAAGCACCCTGGCCTTGGACGTAGCCCGCGCCAACGCCATCGGCGCTGGTCACCCGACCGCGTTCTTCAGCCTGGAGATGGGTGAGGAGGAACTCGGCCAACGGCTGATCTCCGCCCAGGGCAAGATCCCGCTGCACATCATCAAGGACTCCAGCCTGATGACCGAGGACGACTGGACCCGCATGGGCAAGGCCTCGAACACCATCAGCGGGGCGCCGCTGATCGTGCACGAGAAGATCCTGATGCTTTCCGCGATCCGGGCCGAGATCCGCCGCCTGCACCGCACCGAGGGGGTGCGCCTGGTGGTGGTCGACTACCTCCAGCTCGTGGACACCGACGGTAAGAAGGAGAACCGCACCCAGGAGGTCGGGGAGATCTCCCGGGCCCTGAAGCTGTTGGCCAAGGAGCTGGGTATCACGATCATCGCGCTCTCCCAGCTCAACCGTGGCCCCGAGCAGCGCCAGGACAAGCGGCCCATGCTCTCGGAGCTGCGGGAGAGCGGGAGCCTGGAACAGGACGCGGACATGGTGATCCTGATCTACCGCGAGGACGTTCACGACAAGGACTCCCCTCGGGGCGGTGAGGCGGACCTGATGGTGGTCAAGCACCGGAACGGGCCCACGTGTGATGTGACGGTGGCCTTCCAGGGGCACTACAGCCGCTTCGTGGACATGGCCCCGGGGTAGCCGGAGAGCGTGCTTGGCTAGCCCATCCACCCCTTCTGCGACCTTCGGGAGCTTCCGGTGAACGATGAAAGCTTTGACATGACGCACATCCTCGACGAGGCCCTGGCCGCCCAACCCGACGGACCCGACCCGAGGATCCGCACCACCGGGGCCTTCACCGCCTCCTACGTAGCGATCCACCCCGACGGCCATCTGGAGCATCGCCGGGGGAACTTCTTCGAGGTCAAGCACTTCCTCGACCAAGAGCAGGGCGGCGCTTACTCCCAGGGAGACCTGGGAAACGACCCGATGGGCGACCTGCCGGGCATCAGCGTGTACTGGATCAGCCCCTTTGAACGGGGCACGCTGCCCGCCAACCCGGTCGCCAACCAGCTCATCCAGGTCTTCGACGGGGGCGAGACACCAGGACGGTGCGAGGGCATCGTGGTCTTCTCCCCCGAACAGTTCCCCGGAGAGGTCGCCCAGGTACTGACCGGTCACCGCCTGGAGCTGCTGCTCAAGATCCACGCCGAGATCCGCCGAGACCTGGACGCCGGACGCGAACCACGCCAGCGGCTGTGGCCCTCGGAGATGATCACCGCCTCCCGAAGCGTGGCACCCGATGCCGCGTGGGAAGCGTTCCAGGACCTGCGCGGCCGCCTCGCCCCGGGAGAGAAGGTCACCCAGGTGATCCGGGAGCGCGAGGTTCACCTTCGCGCGGGTCGCAACCCTGACCACGAGTACGAGTAGAAGGACGCCATGGCCGATCCGAACAGCAACGACCGGGCAGAAGAACTCGCGGACCGCTTCTTCGAGGACTGGGACAACGCCGGTGACCGGGACCGTGTCGTGGATCGCATCGCCCAGATGCGCCGAGTCGGGGCACCTGACCACGTCATCGTCAACGTCGCCAAGAGCGTGCTGGGCAAACGCAACCCGGTGAGCATGTTCATGGAGGTCACCTCCTCCGAGGCCCGGTGGAAGGCCGCAGCCTGGTCGGGATGTCAGATCTACCCAGCTCCCGGGATCGCCCCGCCCAAGGAGGAGATCAAGGAGGAGGACCGTCCGCAGTCCATCCCCACGATGTGCAAGGTGCACGGGACCAAGCTCTACGTGGGCCGGGACGAGGAGATTCCCACCCGGTGTTCTCGGTGCGAGTCCGAAGGCGACTACTCCAGGAGAGGAGCCGTGGAATCACGGCGACCTTGGCACCGTCGTGGTCGGTGAATCCCGGTCGACCCAGCGAGCCAGGGTCGACCGGTCGACCCGCCCCTCGCTCACGCACGCAAGGGACACCCCCAAAAACCCGGCGCAAACCTAACAAAAGAAGGGCCCGAGTCAGTCGCAACGGCTGACTCGGGCCCTCCTTCTGTCCCGGGGAAATCTATGTCGTAAAGGTGAGGTCTGAAGTTCACTGCCCGGGGACACACCATGGCGGGGGACAAACCAGAACCCTCACCCCGTGGCCGCGACCTGCGAGTACGGGTTCGGCGCGTGCTCGAAGCACCGTCGCCCCCGGGCGTAGAACCGGCTCGGCGTGGACTCACACCGCCCCAGGCCAGCACCCATGAAGTGCGTGCACGGCTCCGCGACGGCTGCTTCCAGCCAGGCCCGCTCCGCCCGCTCTCCGACCAGCCGGTGGGGCGCCTCCTCCAACACCACGGCCGTGGCGGCCTGCCCCGTGGCGGCCTCCTGGGCGCGGGCCCGCTCGGGCAGCTCGCTCAGCGTCCCCACCACGATGTCGCCCCGCACCACCTCCGAGACCTTCGCCCGCGGCCGGACCGCCTTCTTCTTCTCCGGCTCGTACTCCTCGCCCTGGTGCAGCCGCGAGTCCTGCGACTTGCCCTCGCCCGTCCCGCCCCCACCACCGGCCTGGGGACGTTCGGGCTCCAGCTCCCGGCCGGTCGCGTGCACGTACAGCTCCCGGTCGTCTTCGGTCACCCACCGCCTGCGCACCTGCCGGTACTGGGTGGGCAGACACACCGCCAGGTACTCACCGGCCGCGGTGAACCCCACGAAGTCCTCGATGGGCACCGCGACGTTGTCCCACCGGGTGTGCCACCGAGAGCAGTCCAACACCCCGGGGGTGTCCGGACACCAGCCCGGCAGGAAGCGGCAGGGCGTCATCTGGAGCTTGCTCAACCCCGCGCTGACCCGCACCGGCCGGCCCCGACGGATGAGCTCCTCGTGCAACCGGTTACTCATCGCCCACGGCACCCGGTCGATGAGGTTGCGGGTGGCCGAGTGCGCGCTGCGGTCCGTGGTCAGCCACGAGGGCACCCGCCCGTCCCGCAACGCGGTGTTGGTGCGCCGACTCAACGAGGTCGCGGTGATCGCGCTCAACTGGACCTCGTGCCCGATCCGCACCCCGCCCGGGCCCACCACCTCCACGTCCGCCCGACCCTTGCGGTCGGCCGTGTTGTGCTCCAACAGCGCCCGGAACCCGTGGCGTTCGGCGCACCCGGCGATGCGGTCCTTGAGCGCCTCGTGCTCAGGGCTCTCGGCATGGCAGGGGCCCCGCCGGTCTCGGGAGGCGTGGTGGGCCACGATCAGCCGACCACCGTGCTGGCGCAGGTGCACCCACGGGCTCGAGGACCGTCTCGCGCTCTTCAGGCAGGCCGAGCACGCCAGGATGCCCTTGGAGATGGGACGGGACCGAAGAGCCTGGATCACCCCGGCCGGCACCCCGAAGTCGTCGAGGTTGGGGTCCAGGACGATGTTCTGCTCAGACCAGTGGATCAGGGCGAGTTCGCGCGGCACAGGGGGCCTCCCGGCGACCAGGGGGAAGAGCGGGTCGGTTACTGCCGGTGATAGCAGGCCTACACGACATTCCCTGAAGAGCCCCAGCTCAGAGCCCTATGGCCGGATACGGCCACGCACACGCTCAGGACACGGGCATGCTGGGAACCCCGCCCCAGCCCGCACTCGCGGAACAGAGGAACACCCGATGACTGACCCTCACCCCGTTGTCCAGCTCGAACGCTCCCTGCTTGGCGCCGCGCTGATGTCCAAGGCCGCTGTGAAGGACATCGTGCACATCATCGGAACCGACCCTGACCGGTTCCAAGAACCAGCCCACCAGCTCATCTACGCCAGCCTGGTGCGCCTGCACGAAGCAGACGAGGCGATCGACGCGATCACCGTCTCCGAGGACCTGACCGCCCGCGAGGAGCTGAAGGAAGCAGGCGGGGCGACCTATCTCGTCGAGCTCACCGAAACCCTCCGCCCCACCGACATGAAGAACGCGGAGCGCAACGCCCGCCAGCTCGTCTTCGAACCAACCTCCATCACCTCCGACCACGCGCAGTGGATGTACGACGCGCTACCCGACTACCTCGACCTGCTGGACGGCACCCGCCGAACCCCCCACCCCAAAGCACCCACCGGGTTCAGAGACCTGGACAAACTCACCACCGGCCTGGAACCGGGCACCCTCACCGTGATCTCGGGCCGCCCCTCCTCCGGCAAGTCCACACTGCTGGGCAACATCGCCCGCTCCTCGGCTCTTGCCCACACCATCCCGACCGTGTGGATCGACCAGGAAAACTCACACCGCCAGGTCCTGGACCGGATCCTGTCCGCCGAGGCCCGCATCCCCCTGCACAGGATCAGGGCCGAGACCATGGACCATGACGACTGGGCACGGATGGCACAGACCATGGGCCGGGTGGTCAACGAACCCCTCCTTGTTCACGCGGGCACCCGCGTGACCACTGAGCAGGTGCGGCAGCTGGTCCAGGAGAGTGGAGCGGGCCTGGTCGCGATCGACGGACTCCAGCATCTGCGGCCCTGCCGTGACCGGGAAACACGGGAGCGGGAGGTCTCCGACATCACCCGCGCGCTGAAGGACATCGCCCTCGAACTCGGGGTGGCGGTCGTGGCGACCGCGCACCTGAATCGCGCTCCCCTGCAACGCTTCGATCCCTCCCCCACCCTGGACGACCTGCGCGAGTCCGACCTCATCGCGCACCTGGCCGACACCGTCATCCTCATCGACCGGCCCGAGATGCGCGACCAGGGCTCCCCCCGGGCCGGGGAAGCGGATTTGAAGGTGGTCAAGAACCGCTACGGCCCGGCCTTGGACCTGACGGTCGCCTTCCAGGGCCACTACAGCCGGTTCGTGGACATGGTCACCCCTGAAGAGGTCGCGGAACGAAGGAAGAAGCTCGAGCGTGCAGCCTCGCCGCCGTTCTGATGGGACTCACCGCTCGGGCAGGTGCGGGCCGATGGTCTCCAGGATCCGCAGGAGGTCGACGACCTCGTCGAGCTCTTGGAGGTGGTCGGCTTCGCGAACCTCGAGGGCCCGGCCGCTCACCCCGTCCGCCTGCTCCTGCGCGAGGTGGTGCTCCAGGACCTCGCGGCGGTCGGTCAGGTGCCGCCACAGCGCACGCCCATGGGAACGCGGTGAAGCCCGTCGCGCGGTGGCCTCTTGGACCAGGGTGGTGGGGCTGTGCGCGGCCAGCCAGTGCCGGCACCACCCCGCCCACCCCGGCTCGTCCGGAGACGGCAACCCCTCCCACCCGCGCGGCCCCCGTTGTTCTGGCATATGACCAGGTTAGGTGGGGTGCCGGCCCATCACCGGCCACCGCTCACCCGGATCCGTCACCGGGGTGAACCCGCACGCAGCCAGCCACTCCACCCTCTGCTCGACGTCGGCGTCCTCGTCCGGGGCGGCGAACACCCACCCCACCCCCGCCCGGCCCGCGGTCGCCACGAACTCCTCCACCAACGCCCTCCCGACCCCGGCCCGGCGGTGCGCGGGGTCCACGACGACCGCCTGGACGTACCCATGCGGCGGCGGACCCGGCGTTCCCGGGCCCGGGTAGACAGCTGCCAGCGTTCCCGACAACCACCCCACGAGGCGCCCGCCGACCGTGGCGGTCAGGAGCACGTCACCCGGCGCTGCTGATCTATACATGGTTTCACTCATGCCACAAAAGCACCCCAAGGGCGCAAGAAGGCATAAAAAGGATGAGGCCCAGGGCCTTCAGGGCATTGACCTGTGACAATGGCACAAGAATTGCCAAATCGAAAGAATGATGCTACACTGGCGTTAGTCGGCAAGGGGGCGCGATTGCGCCCTCTTTTTCTGTCGCAAGCCCCCACGAGGGGCAATTTTTTATTCCCACGGTGAGGTGCTTGCGCGCCCCAAAGGAGGAATTAATGATAATTAATACAATCAGAAAGGTAAAACATTATAATGAATGGCACTATGGGCGAAGAAAGTGGCTGGCATCGGGGAGGGTGCTCCTGTCGGGTCGAGAGTTTTGGCAGGTCAGAGGTCGAACATTGGGCTGCTCTGGTGGCTCTTGCTCACCTATTCGGTGCGATCTTGAACTTCCTCTATCCTGATCAGGTCGTTGATTTCGGCCCGATGATCGAGCTTCTAGCCATCTTGGTTGGCCCACGTGAAAATAAGACTGGTGAAATCCCAGGCGCCAGGAAATAAAGTAGTCTCGAAGGGCTTCGCGTCAGCTTAACGCGAAGCCCTTTGTGTTTCCTGAGTCAGGAAGGATCGAGCGATCGGTGGCGAGCACGTCCAGCGCGGCGTAGCACGCGCGGGCCGAATGCCTCCCGTCGTCGACAGACCTGCTCCCAGCGCATGAGTAAGGGCCCGCCCCGATCCCCGCGCCCCGACGGCGGCCAGTCACAGAGGTGGTGCTGCGTGGGTTCTCGCGCGGACGGCCTGTACCTCCGTCCCTCCGGTGTCGCGCGAGGTTCCGCGCTGCGGCGGGGGGTCCACGGGGGCGCGAGCCCCCTGGTACTGCCAGTCCCTGACCAGGGGTGATACGCCTCGCACGCGTGCGAGGGGTGCTACAGCCCCAGGCCCGGGGTATCGCGCTCGACGGCCGCGCGTTGTGCGGCCTCGCGCTGGGCCCGTTCCTGGTACTCCCGCTCCTGTTCCAGGAGTTGGGTGCGCGGCACCTCCCGGACGGGGACCTCCTGGACGCGGTCGCGGCGCTCGGGGTCGCGGGTGAGGTCGCTCAACTCGATGGCGTGGCGCCGCTGCATGTGCTCCAGGTCCTCGCGCTCCATCTGGGCGAGTCCGGCACGGGTGATGGCCCGCTGTTCCGCGATGTGCTGGACCCGCTCGCGAAGCTCCTCGACCTGGTGGTGGACCTGGTCCATCTGAGCGCGGGCCACGTCCCGTTCCACGGCCCGAGCTTGTAGTTCCCGAGCCCGGTCGCGGGACTGGTCACGCTCGTCGATCGCCTCGTCCACGGCCTGGCGGGCCTGGTCGCGTTCGTGGCCGGCCGCGGCCCGGGTGGTGCCCTCCAACAGCAGGGCCAGGTGCCCACGCTCGGCCCGCTGCTCGGCCTGCTGGTAGCGCTCGCGCAGCCCGGTCAGTTCGACCTCGCGTTCGGCGGCCCGCTCCCGCAGTACCGCGACCTCCTCGGCGACCTCTCGGCAGGCCGGGCCCTGGCCCTGGCGGGCCTGGGCCACACTCACCCGCTCAACCTCGACCTCGACGTCGGGCTCGTGCGGGGTGCGGGTGGGGGCGTCGTCCTCGCGGCCCTGTTCGTGCTCGGGGTCCACCACCCGGTCGGTGCCGGGCAGGTCGGGGTGGTCCAGCTCGTCCAGGACCATCCCCGGCGGGTCCTGGGTCAGCGATGCGGCGTAGGCGGCCACCACCCGCTCGCACCGCTCCTTCTCGGTGCGAGCCTGCCCCAACTGCCGCCGGACTTCCTCACGCTCCAGGTTCGCGGAGGGCAGGTACAGGTCGGTGCGCTCCCGGGCCCGGGACATGCCCGCGTACAGGGAGTGGGCGTCAGCCCCCAGCCCGTAGACGTGGCACCGGTCCACGGTCACCCCTTGGGCGGCCGCGATCGTGATGGCATACCCCAACGACAGGTCGCCGCGCCGTAGCTGCTCCGGGTCCAGGCGGGCCTGCTCGGTGCGTTCCTCGCGGCGCCACTGGACCAGCGCGCCCCGGTGGGCGTCGACCTCCAGGACGATGCCGCGGTAGCCGTTGAGCACGTCCGGGTCGCTGCTGGTTCGGGAACGGTAGTCGTTGCGGCGCACCCGCACCTGGTCCCCGGCGGCCAGCTCCAGGCGCTCCCCGCTGGCCAGGGTGAAGACGACGTCGGAGCCATGGAGGAGGCCGCCGCCCCGGGCCGCCGCCCGCGCCCGCTGGTTGAGCTCGCTCACGTCGGCGTTGGTGGCGGCCAGCATGAGCAGCCGCTCGATCGCCTCGTGCGGGTCCTCGTGACGCTGACGGTCCGCCCACCAGCAGGCCGCCATCTGGTTGTGGGCGGCGTCGGCGTCGAGGGTGGCGTGCAGGAGGCCGCGCTCGCCCCAGGCGGCCAGGGCGGAGCGGCGGGCTCCCAACCGCCAGTGATCCAGGGTCCGCCGGTCCGCCTGGCCGCGTTGGCGGCGGTTCTCGGTCAGCTCCACACCCGCCACGATCCGGTGCACGGTGGCGAAGGACCCTCCGGCGGCCACCGGGCGCAGCTGCTGTGGGTCGCCGACCAGGACCAGCTTGGTGCGGGCCCGGCTCGCGGCCTGGGCCAGCACGGCCAGGTCGCGGTCACCGATCATCGCGGCCTCGTCCACCACCAGCACGTCCACGCCCTCCAGGGCGCGGGGGTTCTCGGTCAGCTTCTGGGTCCAGGACGCCACGGTGCGGGAGGTGATGCCGGCCTCGGCGCGCAGCCCGGCGGCCGCCACGGCAGCGACGGCGGCGCCCTCGACGCGGTACCCGGCCGCTTCCCACGCGGTGCGGGCGGCCGAGAGCAGGGTGGTCTTCCCGGCCCCGGCCACCCCCAGGACGGTCTCCACACCGTGGCCCGTCTTGATGAGGCGGCCCACGGCTCGGGCCTGCTGGGGCGAGAGGGTGAACCCCTTCTGGCGCACCCAGCTGGTCAGGGCGCGCTCGGCACGGGTCTGTTCGACCACGGCCGCCCTGGCCCCGGTGCGGGAGGCGGCGGTGGCCACGATCAGTGCCTCGGCGTCCACGATGTCGGCGCTGGTGAACCGCTGGGTGTGGGACATGTGGACGGGCCCGCCCTCGGGCAGGGGCACCGCACGCGGGTCGGCGAGCACGCGGCGGGTCAGCTCCTCCAGAGCGGCGCTGTCGGCCAGCCCGCCACCGTAGGCACCGGCCACGAACGCCATGACCTTCGCAGTCGTGACGACCTTCTCGTGCGCGGTCACCCCGACCTGGGGGTCCCAGACCGCGGCCGCGACCCGATCCGGATCAGGCCCAGACGGCCCGTCCCCGCGACCGGCACCGGTTCCGGGGCCCTCCTCACCCAGGGCGGCGGCGACCACGTCGGCGGGCTCGAACCCCGCCTCGACGGCGCGTTCGTGCCAGCTCTCCCGCTCGGTGGTGGGGGTGGAGGCGTGCTTGGCCCGCGCGGTGGCGCGCGCGGCGCTGCGCTGCTGGGCCACGCTCGCCTCCTCCCCGGCGGCCTGGAGCACCTGCGCCTGACGCCGCGAGAACGCGGACTTCAACTCGGCCGGCACGCCCACCACGTCCCAGCGCTGGGTCTTGGGGTCGGCCTCGAACCGGATGCCGAACTCGGCGCTGAGCTTGTGGCGCTCCAGGGCGCGGTAGAGCTGGCCCACGGCCGGGATGTGGCGCATCAGGTCCCGGCCCCCGGCCGCGATGGTCCGCCACGTCCCGTCTTTGCCCAAGGCCATGTTCGCGACCAGCACGTGGGTGTGCAGGTGCGGGTCCCCGGGGGAGCCGTCCACGGGCCGGGCGGTGCGGTGCACCGTCATCGTGCCGGTGAACCCATGGGTGGACACCCGCTCCGCTCGCTGGCCGTCGCCGTGGTGGCCGGACATCGCGTAGGCGGTCCAGGACTCCAGCGCGGCCATGGACTCACGGACCGCCTCGAGGTGGATCTCCTCCATCCGGGCCGCCATCTCCGGCGACGCCATGGCCTGCAACACGCTGATGCCCTTGGGGCGGTCGAAGGTGACGTCGAACCCCATCACCCCGACCCGGACACGGTCCTCGCGGTGGTCCTGGGCACAGGTGAGCTCCTGGTCCTCGTAGACCGTCGCCAGGTCGATGTCGGCGGCCTTGGCCATGCGCTCCAGGTCAGCGACCGGCACCCGGTGACGCTCCCCTTCGCGCCGGATGCCCCGGGCGAGTCGCCCGGCCCGCTTGAGCGACCACGGGTCGGCCTCCAGCAGGGCCTCGATCGTGGTGCCGCGCTCGGCGGCCGCCGCCTGGAGCGCGGCGCCGAACGGGTTGGCGGGCAGCTTCGCGGCGGGGGCGACGGCGACCTTGGGCTTGACCAGCTGGGTGCGCTCGGTGGGGTGGCGCCCGGCCAACAGACGGCGCACGGCCTCGACGTCCTCGCTGTTGGCCAGCACGCTCCCGGTCTGCTGGTCGAACACCGACCATCCGGTCCCCACGCGCTCGATGGGGCGGGCGCCGCCGTCCAGGCGGTAGGAGACCGCGACGTTCTCGGCGGTGACGTCGTCGGCTCCGCACTGCTGCGCGAGCCGGTAGTCGCCCTGGGAAGGGTCATGGATCGGGGTCGCCAGCGCCACCCTGCCACCCACCTCCCGGGCCTGTGAGAGCACCCTGAGCGCTCTGTCGCGTATCGGAGATACCTGCGTGCTTCGCTGAATTATTGCGAACTTCTATACATGGGATGATGGGATGAATTTGGTCGGTTCTGTTGGTGGTCGTGAAGATGTCAGTGGATCGGTCCTGGGGGGTGTCAGTGGGTCGTTGCTGAGGTTTCCTCGCCTGTAGTGGCCATGGGAGGAACCTTCCCGGCTTGGCGGTCGCGCTCTCGGCGAACCAGGGCGGTACGCACCTCGTAGGCGCGCTGACGATGTGCGGGAGAGCAGTAGCGTCGATGGCGCCCCAGCGGGTTGACCTGAAGTGGGGACCCGCACCACTCGCACCCGGATGCCTCGTTGGCGTGTTCCTGTTTCTGGTCGACAACCTCCAGCTCCGCCTCCCGGCTCCTTTGCTCGGGGAACTCATCTACCTCACCTTCCAGGGACATCTCCGCCTCGGCCTGCGCTGCCGCCCACGCCAGGCGGCGCTGCTCGGTGACCAGGGCCACCAGCGTGTCCTCAGTGAACTCCAGGTGCCACACGCCTTGGTGCAGGTGGGCGCTCACCTCGGTGCTGTTGACAAGGGCCTGGACCACAGCGGCCACGGGCGGCAGCGGCTCACGCATCCGGTTCTCCTTCGAGCGACTTCAAAGACGATCGGAAAGCCTACGGCTGCTCACGGAGGCGCGCAGGGCAAACGCTCATATCGGAGCTTTGACAGCATCCTCGTTCGGTGCGTGGGGTGAGGGCAACTGGTGGAACCGCACCCACGCCCGCCCCTGTGTCGGCACACTGGGCCACATGAGCCAGGAACAGCGGCCGGTAGCCGACCCGCCGTCGCGGGGGCGCGGCGGTTCACCCGCAGCCATCCATGGAGTCCTGGCCCGCCCCGGCACGGCCGCGCTCGCGCACTGGAGCGGGCAGCCTCCACATCGCCCGCCCCACGAGGTGCCGGTCGACGTCGTTGGCGTGCGGCCGCCGGGGCGATTGCCGCCGACCTGACCCCTGAAACACGACCACCCCCGCAACCAAGAGTTTGCGGGGGTGGTGGCTGGCGGACGTGCCTGCCCAGCCATCGCATCAAGCGATGAAGGGGGTCCATCCCATCCAGGTCGCTACGGTCACCAGTGAGCTCAGCAAGGTTGTCACAGCTACCACCAGGCCCAGGTGACTACGTAGCCATGCCGAATGCCTGGGGGGCCTAGGCATGTCGGGCGCGGTTGACATAGTCTTCTCCTGTCAAGTCTTAC
>NZ_JBEYHA010000053.1:0-36604 GCF_040635075.1 Nocardiopsis sp. NPDC007018 | reverse complement strand
ACCGCCGTGGTCTGGCACAACGACCGCACCGGCCAGCCGGTCCTACGCTCATTGACCGCTTACGATCACTGACCCCTTGGAATCACTCATCTAGGTGTACTGACCATGGAGGTTGAGTACACCTAGGCAGCCCACCGCCCCACCCACCCGTCCCGCCGCCGTCGGGGGTCCGGCCCCGGCACCACCCGCCCTTTCCACCCCCGCCCAGCTCCTGGCACCCACTCCTCGGCCGCGCCCGCCGACTCCGGCGGACGCGGCCTCCGTCGTCTCCGGGGGCCTGGACGACACACCCCGGCAGGACACCTCTGGACTCTTATTGACACTTTGTCTAACATGACGGAATGTCTCACAAGAATGTGACCGGGGACACTACCGCCCGGGCCGAGCTCGACGCCTTCCGTGAGCTGCAACAACTCGCCTACCAGGCCGCCAGCGACGTGGCGGCCGCCCTCGAACCCGGTGTGACCGAAAGAGAGGCCGCCCGGCGCGTCCGCGAACACCTGGAGGCGCGCGGGGTCCAGGACTGGTTCCACACCCCCTTCGCCTGGTTCGGCGACCGCACCGCCTTCCGGAACTTCCGCGTCCCGTTCCAGTTCTTCCCGACCGGTCGCCGTCTGGAGGAGGGCATGGCCTTCATCCTCGACTGCGCCCCCGTCCGGGACGGCTACGTCGCCGACATCGGCTATTCCGGCTACCTGGGCGAGAACCCCCTGCACGACCTGCTCATGGACGACCTGCGCGCGCACCGGTCCCTGATCGTCGAACGGGTCCGGGCGGGCGACACCCTCCAGGACGTCT
Source organism: Nocardiopsis sp. NPDC007018 (assembly GCF_040635075.1). Lineage (NCBI taxonomy): Bacteria > Bacillati > Actinomycetota > Actinomycetes > Streptosporangiales > Nocardiopsidaceae > Nocardiopsis > Nocardiopsis sp. NPDC007018. The sequence continues at coordinate 35,806 of NZ_JBEYHA010000053.1, read as the reverse complement.
ACCGCGCCGTGGACGCCCTCATCCGCGAGCAGGGCTACGACAACCGGCACCGCGTCTACCCCGGCCGCGTCATCGCCCACCAGGTCGGGAAGCTCACATCGCGGCTGCCCCGCGCGATCGTCGCGGGCTTCGGCGTGCGCTCCCTCCAGACGCTGGTCGGCGACCTCGTCGTCGAACGCCTGCACCACCGCTCCCCCCTGTGGGCGGACGGCGACGTCTCCGCTCACCCGGCCACGCCCGGTCTGTGGGCGGTCGAGCCCCACATCGGCTTCCGCGACCTCGGGGTGAAGTTCGAGGAGATCCTCGTCGTCACCGAGGACGACGCCCACTGGCTCGACGACGACCTCCCGCACGTCCGCCGCTGGGCCCGGACGTCACCCGCACCCGCCGCCGCCAGCGAGGAGACCGCGACCGCATGAGCACCCGACCCTCCCTCCGCGTCACCGCCACCGACGGGCAGAGCCTGGCCGTCTACACCGCCGGAGACCCCGGCCGACCCACCCTGGTACTGGTCCACGGCTACCCCGACAACGCCGCCGTCTGGGACGCCCTCGCGGCGGACCTGGCCGTCGACCACCACGTCGTCACCTACGACGTCCGGGGCGCAGGGCACTCCACCGCCCCCGACGAGCGCTCCGGCTACCTCCTGGACCAGCTCGCCGACGACCTGCGCTTTGTCACCGACGCCGTCAGTCCGGACCGCCCCGTCCACCTCGTCGGCCACGACTGGGGCTCCATCCAGACCTGGCACGCCGTCACCGAGCCCGCGCACGCTAACCGCTTCGCGTCCTTCACCTCGATCTCCGGCCCCGGCCTCGACCACGCGGGCCACTGGCTCAGGAGGGCCCCCGACGGCGTCCGCAACGTCCTGCGCCAGGCCGTGCGCTCCAGCTACATCGGGTTCTTCGGCACTCCGGGGCTCCCCGAGGCCGCCTGGCTGAGCGGGGTCGGCGGCCTCGCCCTCGCCGGACTGGAGCGCCTCGGCGGCGGCCACCGCGTCCCCGCCCGCAGGGCCACCCGCGACTACCTCAACGGACTGGAGCTCTACCGCGCCAACATGCTCCGCCGCTTCACCCGGCCCGCCGAACGACGCACCGGCGTCCCGGTCCAGGCCCTGGCCCCCACCCACGACGCGTTCATGGTCGACCAGGTCCAGTCCAACGCCGGGCGCTGGGCCGACGACTTCCGCTTCCACCGCTTCCAGGGCGGACACTGGGCGGTCCGCTCCCGGCCCGCCCCCGTCGCCCGCCGCGTCCGCGCGTTCGTGGCCGAGATCGAGTCCGGGGAGCCGCGCCCGGTCCGCAACCTCACCGCCGGACGGGCCCGTCGGCACGGCGGCGCGTTCGCCGGCCAGGTGGCCGTGATCACCGGGGCCGGCAGCGGTATCGGACGCTGTCTCGCCTTCGAGCTGGCCGAGCGCGGGGCTCGGATCGTCGCGGTCGACCTCAACGGGCCCGCCGCCGAGCGGACCGCCGCGCTCTGCTCCCTGGTCACACCCGGCTCCGCCGCCCAGCGCGTGGACGTCACCGACGCCGCCGCCATGGAAAAGCTCGCCGCCTGGGTGCGCGACGCGTACGGGGTTCCGGACATGGTCGTGAACAACGCCGGAATCGGTGTGGCCGGACCCTTCCTGGAGGCCAGCACGGAGGACCTCGAACGGGTCGTGGACACCAACCTGTGGGGCGTGGTCAACGGCGTCCGGGCCTTCGCGCCGATGATGGTGGAGAGCGGCGGCGGAGGCCGGATCGTCAACACGGCCTCGGCCGCCTCGTACCTGCCCTCACGCCTGTACGGCGCCTACTCGGCGACCAAGGCGGCGGTCCTCGGACTGAGCCGCTCCCTGCGCGGTGAACTCGCGGGCCGGGGGGTGTCCGTCACGGCGGTCTGCCCCGGCCTGATCGACACCGGCATCATCTCCAACGCCCGCCTCTCCGGCATGGGCGAGGTCTCCAGCGCCAAGGACCGGCTCAACCGGCTGTACCGGCTGCGCGGCTACACCCCGGAGAGGGCGGCGCGGCGGATCGCCGACGCCGTCGAGTCCGACCCGGAGATCGTCCCGGTGACCGCCGAGGCCCACATCGGACTGGCCCTGTCCCGGCTCTCCCCCGCCGCCGTGCGCGCGTACGCACGCCTGACCCCGCCGCTGTGACCCGTCCCGCACCGCTCGGACGCCCCGACCCGCCCAGGAGGCCGACCATGAGCCCCGACACCACCCCCGCGCCCGCCGTCCCCGACCCGACCGGTACGGACGAGCCCGACCGCCTCGCTCTGCACGCGCGCGACGTCCACTTCGACTGGAGCGCGCTCGACCTGCACTGGATTCCGGGAGAGCCCTTCGCCACGCACGTCATCAACGTCCTCCACCTGCTGCTGCCCGAGGGGGAGCGGTGGTTCGTCGAGGTGTTCAAACAGGCCGTGCCGTACATCACCGACGACGAGCTCCGCGAGCAGGTGCTCGGCTTCATCGGCCAGGAGGCCGTACACGCCGAGGCCCACGCCGGAGTCCTCGACCACATGGACGCCCACGGGCTGGACCCGCGCCCCTACGTGGAACAGATCGCCTGGATGTTCCGGGTGGTGCTCGGCGACCGCGACCTGTCCGGCGACCGCGAGTTCGCGTGGCTGCGAACGCGGCTGGCGGTGATCGCCGGGATCGAGCACTACACGGCCGTCCTCGGCCAGTGGGTGCTGGACGCCCGAGCGCTGGACGAGCACGGCACCGACCCCACCATGCTCGACCTGCTGCGCTGGCACGGCGCGGAGGAGGTCGAGCACCGGGCGGTGGCCCACGACCTGTACGCGCACCTGGACGGCGGGTACCCGCGCCGCGCCCTGGCGATGGGAGTGGCCGCCTTCGCCCTGGCCGCGCTGTGGGTGCGCGGGGTCCGGTTCCTGATCACCCACGACCCTTACCTGCGCGGACGGATCGACGGGCGCCGCCCCAGGGCCTCGTGGGCACTACGCGACGGGCGGCGCGGGCTGATCCCGCACCTGGGGCGCCTGGCCCGGGCCGTCCCCGAGTACCTGCGCCGCAGGTACCACCCGTCGCACCACGGCTCCACCAGCCGGGCCGTCGCCTACCTGGCGGTCTCCCCCGCCGCTCGGGCCGCCGACGCCGCCGAACGGGAGTCCGCGCGGCGGGAGGTCCGGCCGTGACGGGCCCACCCCGCCAGAACTCGGACGGGCTCCGGACCGCGCACAGCTCCGAGTCCTACGCGAACCCCCGCCCTCCGGTGTCCCTGTTCGGCCGGGGCGGGCGCCCCGACCGGTTCATGCTGGCCCTGGAGCGCCTGGCCGCGCGGATCGAACCGGCCACGGCGCGGTGGCGCCCCGGTCACCCGCCGCGCGTCCCCGACGGCGACCTGCCGGTACGGATCGCCCGGGTGGAGCGACCCGCCCCGGACGTCGCCGCCCTCACCCTCGTGCCCGCCCGCCCCGGCACGACGCTGCCCCGATGGCAGCCGGGGCACCACGTGGACACGGTGCTCGGCGACGGCGTCGTGCGCCCGTACTCGCTGTGCGGCGATCCGCGGGACCGCTCCTCCTACCGGATCGCGGTCCGCCGCGTCCCGGGCGGCACCGGGTCCGCTCTGGCGCACGCGCTCGCCGCCGGGGACACGATCGCGCTGCGCGGGCCGCGCAACGCGTTCCCCTTCACCAGGGCCGAGCACTACCTGTTCGTGGCGGGCGGTATCGGGATCACCCCGATCCTGCCGATGGTCCGGGCCGCGCACGCCGCCGGACGCCCGTTCCGGTTCGTCTACAGCGGCCGGAACCGGGAGAGCATGCCGTTCCTGGACGAACTGCCCGCCGCCTCCGACCACGCCGACGTCCTGGTGCGTCCCGACGACGAGTACGGGCGGCCCGACGCCGCCGAGCTGCTCGACGGGATCGCGCCGGGCACCGCCGTGTACGTGTGCGGACCGGCCCCGCTGATCGCGGCCCTGCGCGGGCGGGTCCCTCCGGCCTCACCGTTCTTCTCCGAGCGCTTCTCGCCACCGACCGTCTCGGACGGCCGCCGGTTCGAGGTGCGCCTGGGCCCCGACGGCCCGGTCGTCACCGTCCCCGAGGACGAGTCGGCTCTGGACGCGGTGCTCCGGGTCCGCCCCGAGACGGCCTACTCCTGCCGCCAGGGGTTCTGCGGCACCTGCCGGGTGGGGTTGTTGTCCGGGACTCCCGACGACCGGGACCGGCCGACCGGCGGCTCCCCGCGCGGCACGGGTTTCGCGCTCTGCGTCTCGCGGGCCGACGAGGGCGAACGGCTCGTGCTGGATCTGTGAGCGGACCCGGGGAGCGGTAGTTTCGGAGCGGGGCCCCGGATCGGAGCGGGGCGCGAGGGCTCGGGAGGTTGCGACAGCGGTGGTGTCCCACAGGACCGGCCGTCACCAGGCGCGGGTGACGGGTACGGCGGTCCCGGTCGGCGGACCGGGCTCCGGACGGCGCCCGCGCCGCATGGCGCCGCACGAACGCAGGGACGACCTGATCCGCACGGCGCTGCGCGTCTTCGCGCGGCGCCCGCCCGGCGACGTCACCCCGGAGGAGATCGCCGAGGAGGCCGACGTCTCCCGGGCCCTGGTCTACCGCTACTTTCCCAACATGGCGGAGTTGCGCCGGGCGGCACTGGAACAGGCCATGTCGGAGCTGATCTCGCGGCTCTCCCCGCCCGACCACCTGTCGCCCACCGAGCAGCTGAGGGCGGCCCTGCGCACCTTCGTCGACTTCGCGGACTCCTACGCCCCCTCCTACGCGGCCCTGCTCAACGGGGGTTCGGTGATCTCCACAGAGGAGACCGAGGCGCAGATCGACCGGGTCCGCGACGGCGTACGGGCGCTGATCCTGGAGCGGGTGGGTGTGACCGACCCCTCGCCCCGGCTGTTGCTGGCCCTGCGCTGCTGGGTGGCGGCGGTGGAGACGGCGGTGATGTCGTGGCTGCGGGAACGACAGATGACACGCGACGAACTCGCCGACTGGCTCCTGGAGCAGCTCGCGGCGATGCTGACCGCCGCCGGGGGCCCTCAGGAGGAACTGGAGCTCCTGACCGCCCGGGCGGGCTGAAGCGGCCCGCCACGAGTGGTCACCCGGCGTACACCCGGGCCACGACCGGGATTCACGGAGCGGAGCGTCCGCCTCCCGCCGTAGAAGGGCTCGCCCATGACCGGCTCCCGGCCGGTAGGGTCCGGGCCCGGGGCCGGAGACGACGGAAGGCCCCATCCGATGGATGAGGCCTTCGTGCCGTTGGTACCCCCGAGCGGATTCGAACCGCCGTTACCGCCTTGAGAGGGCGGCGTCCTAGGCCACTAGACGACGGGGGCCTACGCGATCCGGTGGACCGCTGGTCCGTGCGGCCGTCGAAGACGAACCAACGCGAACCGGACACCGGTGACAAGCACCGGCCAACAGGAAGGCCTCCACCAGGTGGAAGCTTCCTGCCGTTGGTACCCCCGAGCGGATTCGAACCGCCGTTACCGCCTTGAGAGGGCGGCGTCCTAGGCCACTAGACGACGGGGGCGCACCGTGGATCGTGAGATCCGTGCCGACCATGGAACCATGGTCGTGCGCTGGCCTACCAGGACTCGAACCTAGACTAACTGAACCAGAATCAGTCGTGCTGCCGATTACACCATAGGCCAATGCTTTGGGAGGACCCGGTCGCTTTCGCTTCCCTGTCCCCCTCGGCGACGTGTTCAACTCTAGCGGACATTCGGAGTGCTCGCGAACGGGAATCGGGGCGGCCGACCTGTGTGCCCGGCCACCCCGCACCGATCAACCCGCGTCGGCCGCCTTCTCCTCGGCGCGCAGGCGCTCCAGGGCGGACTCCAGGCGCGCCTGGACCCGCTCGCGGCCCAGCAGCTCCAGGGACTCGAACAGCGGCAGGCCCACCGTCCGTCCCGTGACGGCCACCCGCACCGGGGCCTGGGCCTTGCCCAGCTTCAGGCCGAGCGTCGCGCCGGTCTCCTCGGTGGCGGTCTTGAGGGCGTCCGCCGTCCACTCCAGCTCCGGGTCGGCGTAGCGGGCCAGCGCGGCCTCCACCATCTCCTTGCCGACGCCGGGCTTCATCGCCTTCTTCCAGCTCTTCTCGTCCTCGGCGGGCTCCTTGAGGAACAGGAAGTCCACGTTGGGGACGATCTCGCTGAGCACCGCCACACGGCTCTGGGCCAGCGGGGCCACGGCCGCGAAGACCTCCGGGTCGTAGTCGGCGGCGTCCCACGGGGTACCCGCGCCGGTCAGCCAGGGCTGGCAGCGCTCGGCGAACTCCTCGACACTCAGCGCGCGGATGTACTCGCCGTTGAACGCGCGCAGCTTCTTCTCGTCGAAGAACGCGCTGGAGCTGTTGACGTCCTGGACGCGGAACAGTGGCATCATCTCCGACCACGGCATGATCTCGCGGTCGTCACCCGGCGCCCAGCCCAGCAGCATCAGGTAGTTGACCATCGCCTCCGCCAGGTAGCCCTCCTCCTGGTAGGACTCCAGGGCGACCTTGTCGCGGCGCTTGGACAGCTTCTTGCGCTGCTCGTTGACGATGACGGGCAGGTGCGCCCACACCGGCGGGGCCAGATCCAGGGCCTCCCACAGCAACTGCTGCTTGGGGGTGTTGGACAGGTGCTCCTCGCCCCGGACCACGTGCGTGATCCTCATCTCGACGTCGTCGAGCACGTTGGCCAACACGAACAGCGGCGAGCCGTCGGCGCGGGCGATCACGAAGTCCTCGATGGCCGCGTGGTCGAACTCCACGTCGCCGCGGATCTGGTCGCGCACGACGGTGGGGCCGCCCTCGGGCACACGGAAGCGCAGCGCCCGGCCCGGGCCCGGCTCCAGGCCCCGGTCGCGGCAGAAGCCGTCGTATCCCAGGTTCGGGTTGTCGCGGCGCTCCTGCACCTGCTCGCGGGTGCAGTCGCAGTAGTAGGCGCGACCGGAGCGGTACAGCTCCCGCGCGGTCTCACGGTGCTTCTCGACGTAGGCCGACTGGAAGTACGGGCCCTCGAAGTGCGGGTCGCTCGCGTCGATGCCGATCCAGGACATCGCGCGGATGATGCCGTCGGTCCACTCGGGACGGTTGCGGGCGGCGTCGGTGTCCTCGATGCGCAGGACCATGCGGCCCTCCGCCTGCTGCTGGGCCATGGCCCAGTTGAAGAGGGCGGAGCGGGCACCGCCGACGTGGAACATGCCCGTGGGGGACGGGGCGAAGCGGGTACGAATCGGAGTCTCAGTCACGCCCCCGAGGATATCGGTGGCCCGGGATGACCTGTGGGAAGTCCCGGAGGGCCGACGGACGGGCGCGGGGCGCCGCGCGTCGGGGTTCAGGGGCGGATCGGCAGGGGACGGGCGTGGGCCGGGCCCAGGCCGAACTCACGGGAGAGGGCGTCGGCGAACCCCGCGGCGATCCTGACCTCGCCGTCGTCGTTGGGGTGGGTTCCGTCGTAGGTGTCGGCGTAGGGGTCCCACCCCTCGGCGGCGGACAGGTCGAAACTGGCCACCGGGGACTCCGCCGTGGACAGGTCGGCGGCCACGGCGCGGACCAGTTCGTTGTAGACGTACACGCGCAGGGCGAAGCCCTGGTCCTGGTCGGCCAGTGTGATGGGCAGCGCCTCGGCGAACAGAATCCTGATCCCGGGGTTGGCCTCCCGGGCCCCTTCCACGTACGCGCGCAGCCGCGACTCCATCTCCTCGGCGGTGATGGGGTGCAGCAGGTCGTTGATGCCGATCATCACGCACAGCACGTCGGGCTGGTGGGCGCTGACGTCGGCCTCGATGGTGACCAGGGCGTCGGCGAGGGTGCGCCCCCAGCGGGCGTTGTGGTCCTGGTCGAAGTCGGGGTCGCGGTAGGTGACGCCGTCGTGGGCCTCCGAGGGGTCGGGGAACTCCGAGGGGTCGGGCGGCACTCCCGGGCGGTCGGCCCGGCGCTCGTCCCGCGTCGCACCGCCGGAGGGCGTCGCGTCCTCGTCGAGGTTCTCGAACAGCCCCTCGAGGCCGCCGTCCGAGGGATCGGTGCCCTCACCCGTCTCCGGCCCGCCGGTCTCACCGCCGTCCCCACCGAAGAGTTCCGGCGGAATGATCTGCTCCGGAGTGGCGGGGGCCGAGTAGGGGCCGACGAAGTCGAGTCCGTCCACGTGCGGTTCGAGGTGGTTCCACAGGTGGAAGCGCCAGGTGCGGTCCCCGCCGGCCCCGTGGGTCATGGAGTCGCCCGCGAGCATCACGCGCACCCGGTCACGGTTCTCCAGCCACGCCCCGGGATCGGGCTCGTCGGCGTGGTCGGATCGGCTCGGGTCGGGCCGGATGGCCGCCCACAGGCCCGCGCCCGCCAGGCACACGATCAGGGCGACGACCCCCGCGAGGAGCGCGGGGCGCCGGGTGCCGGTCAGGAGGGTTCGTGCTGCCACGGGGTGCGGTCCTTCCGCTCGGAGACGTGCGCGCCGTCGTCGGGGCCCGGGGCCGTGTGCGGGGCGCGCCCCGCACACGGTCAGCCGGGCCGCCCGGGGTCAGTCGCGGGTGACCACGCGGTTGGTGATGGTGCCCAGGCGCTCCACGGTGACGGCGACCTCCTGGCCGACCTCCACCGGTCCCACCCCGGCGGGGGTGCCGGTGAGGATGACGTCGCCCGGGAGCAGGGTCATGAAGGAGCTGATGTAGGAGACCATGCCGGGGATGTCGTGGATAAACTGCGACGTGCGCCCGTCCTGGCGGACCTCGCCGTCCACGGTCGTGGTGACCGCGAGGTCCTGGGCCTCCTCGATGCTCAGGCCGGTGGTGATCCACGGCCCGATCGGGCAGAAGGAGTCGAAGCCCTTGGCCCGGGTCCACTGCTTGTCGGTCTTCTGGAGGTCGCGAGCGGTGACGTCGTTGGCCACGGTGTAGCCGAAGATGACGTCCTTGACGCGCTCGCGCGGGACCTCGCGGCAGGGACGGGAGATGACGATGGCCATCTCGCCCTCGTAGCTCACCCACTCCGAGACGGACGGGTAGAAGACGGGGTCGTTCGGCCCGGTGACCGCCGTGGACGGCTTCAGGAAGACGACGGGCTCGGCGGTGCCCTCCCCGGTGAGGTCCTTCATCTCCTCGACGTGGTCGGCGTAGTTCTTGCCGATGCACACCACCTTGGTGGGCAGGACCGGCGACAGCAGGCGCACGTCGGAGAGCCTGGCCCGCTCTCCGGTCAGCTTGATGTCCCCCAGCAGAGGGTGCCCCGTCAACCGGGCCACGAACTCCTCTCCGCTGTCCGTGTCCCTCTCGACCAGGCCGAAACCGACCTCGTCACCGGCCGCGAACCGTGCGATACGCACCTGATGCCTCCCAGCAGCCCTCTTGCTCGCTCTTGCCGTTGAAGCGTAGCGGCGCCGGGTGGGACCCCGCCCGGCACGTCCGGGTGCGCGCCGGGGAGGCGAAGTGTCACATGAACCGAGAGTGACGACTTGGACACACAATGGCGGCGACAAACACCCGAAGAGATGACACACCCACCCTTCCCGGGGCTCAGCCTGGCCCGCTCCGGGGGCGTTCTCTGTCATGCTGGAGGTACTGTGCGAGGCCTCCGGGAACCTCCGTTCCCCCGGGCCCGCGATACCACCCTCCGGACAGCGAGGGTCCCGCACCCTCCCGTCGGAGTCCAGGCGGAACCACCGTCCACTGTCGAGAGGTTGAGCCTCGTGCCCGCTTCAGCTCCGCGACCCAAGCACCGCCGACGCCGCCGGTACCCCATGGGTCTGGCGCTCGGCCTGTGCCTGGTCTCGGGCGCGTCCGCCGTCCTGATGGTCAGCGTTCCCGAGCCCGGCTCCGAGCTCGACTCACCCGAGGAGACCTCCGCGACCGGTCCCGTGGGCGACGGCGTGCCCGACGACGGCACCCGGGCTGGCTCCGGCGACGCGTCGGACGAGTCCGCCTCCGGCCGGTCCGCCCCCTCCCCCGAGGCGTCGCCGACCGCCGAGGAGGACCTCCCCCCGCTGCTGCGCTCGGTGGTGGAGGAGGTCGACACCGCGGACGGCGACCTCAAGACCATGAAGGGCGAGGGCGAGGTCCTGGGCGAGGGACCGCTCACGACCTTCGCGGTGGAGGTCGAGAAGGGCCTGCCCGGCCGGGACGGCGACTTCGTCGACGCCGTCGAGGAGATCCTCGGCGACCCCCGCAGCTGGGGCAACGACGGCGACCGTTCACTCCAGCGGGTGGACGGCGACGACGCCGACATCCGGGTGCTGCTCGCCGCCCCGGACACGGTCGACCGCATGTGCGCGCCGCTGAACACCAACGGCTACGTGTCCTGCGCCAACGGCAACCGCGCCATCATCAACCAGAACCGCTGGGTGGCGGGCGTCGACCACTTCGACGACGACCTGGAGACCTACCGGATCTACCTGATCAACCACGAGGTCGGCCACACCCTGGGCCACGGCCACGTCGACTGCCCCGGGGAGGGGGAGCCCGCCCCGGTCATGCAGCAGCAGACCCTGGGCCTCCAGGACTGCGAGGCCAACGGCTGGGTGCACCCCTGATCCCCGGTGGACCGGGCGTCGACCCGCTGGCGTGAGCCGACGCCGGACGCGGACGGGGCCGCGGTGGTGGCTCCACCGCGGCCCCGCCGCACCGAGTCGGCGCCGGTCGTCAGTCCTCGACCGAGGCGTTGTACTCACCGATGGTGCGGGACACGCCCGCGGCGGCGTCGGCCATGGCCTGCTCGGCGGGGGTGTCACTGGTCAGGGCGGTCTCCCAGCCCTCCTCGGCCGCGACGCGGGCCTCGGACATGACGCCCATCATGCAGCCCGCCGTGTTCTCGGTGATCTCGGAGTCCGCCAACTGGTTGGCTGCCATGGAGAACTGGGGGAACTCCTCGGCGCGCGCGGAGGCCTCCGGCCCGTCGTAGCCCTCGGTGTTGACCGCCAGGTATCCGGTTCCCGCGTGCCAGACCGACTGCGACTCCGGGGTCAGCAGGAACTGGACGAACTCCCAGGACCCGCGGATCTCCTCGGGGGTGTGGCCCTCGCCGTTGATCCACAGCGACGCGCCCCCGATGATCGAGCCGCCCGGGTCGTCCGAGCTGATCAGCGGGAAGTACCCGGCGCCGACCTCGAAGTCGGACTGCTCGATGAACCCGCCCAGGGAGCCGGTGGACTCCAGGGTCATCGCGGCCCGGCCGGAGGTGAAGGCGGCCTGGCCGTCATCGGTGTTGCGACCGATCTGGACCGCCAGGTCGTCCTCGATCATCTGCTCCCACCACTCGACGAGCTCCACGATCTTCGGATCGTCGAAGAGCACCTCGGTGGCGCGGCCGTCACGGCCGTTGGAGTTGTCGCAGTACGGGACGGCGGCGCGCGCCATGAACTGCTCGATGAACCAGCCGTACACGGAGGCGCCGAAGCCGTACTGCACCACGGTGCCGTCGTCGTCCCTGACGGTGAGCTTCTCGGCGGCCTCGCGGATCTCGGCGAGGTCGGCGGGCGGCGCGTCCGGGTCGAGCCCGGCCTCCTCGAACGCGTCCCGGTTGATGTACATCAGCGGGGTCGAGTTGTTGAAGGGGAACGAGCGCAGCTCCCCGCCGACCGTGAAGTAGTTGAGGAGCGCGTCCTCGATCGAGGAGGTGTCGTAGTCGTCCTGGTCCAGGAAGGACTGCGCGGGGACGGTCTGCGCGGAGTCGATCATGAACTGCGTGCCGAGGTCGAAGATCATGATCATCTCGGCGGTGTCGCCCTGCTGGATCGCCGCGCGGTGGCTGGCCAGGGCCTCGTCGTACTGACCCTGGAAGGACCCGGTGACCTGCACCCGGCCCTCGTTCTGGGCGTTGAACTCGTCGATGAGCCCGTCCAGCACCTGGCCGTTGGTGGCGTCCATGCTGTGCCAGAACTCGACCTGGACCGCCTCGTCGAGGTCGTCCAGGACCTCCGGACCGGGAGCGGTGAGGTCGCTGCCGCCACCGCCGCCGCCACCGCCGGAACAGGCGCTGAGGGCCAGGCCGAGACCGGTGAGCAGGGCCGCGGCCCTCACGCCGCGGCGTCGGGGGATTCGTGTCATGGGTTCTTCTTCTCCAGTCGTGGTGCGGGGCCTACTTGACCGCGCCCGCGGTGAGACCCCGGACGATGAAGCGCTGTCCGAAGATCACGAGGGCGAGGGTGGGGATGACGGACAGCGCCGCGCCGGCCAGGACGAGGCCGGGGTTGGCCGCCTCACCCGCCTTGAGGCTGTTCAGACCGATCTGCAGGGTCTGCATCTCGGTGCTGCGGGTGATGATCAGCGGCCAGAAGTACATGTTCCAGCTGGTGATGAACACGTACATGCCGACGGCGGTCAGGGCCGGTTTGCTGAGCGGCATGAGGATGGTCCACAGGAACCTGAGGTGCCCCATGCCGTCCATGCGCGCCGCGTCGTACAGCTCGCGGGGGAACTGCTTGAAGCTCTGGCGCAGCAGGAAGGTGCCGAAGGCGTAGGCCAGGAAGGGCAGTACCAGGCCCGCGTAGGTGTTGCCCAGACCCCACCCGGTCAGGGTGAGGTAGTTGGGGATGAAGGTCGCCTCGGCGGGGACCATCAGCGTGGACAGGAACAGCGCGAAGACGACGGCGCTGCCCCGGAACCGCAGGAACACGAACGCGTAGGCGGCCATCGCGGACGTCAGCAGCTGGCAGACCGTGATGATCCCGGCCATGACCAGCGAGTTCGTGTACATGCGCAGGAGCGGGACGGCCCCGAGCGCGCCCTGGAGGTTCTCGAAGTGCACGCCGGTGGGCAGGAGGCGCGGCGGGAACGTGGACAGTTCCCGCGACTCCATGAGTGTTCCCACGAACACGTAGTAGACGGGGAACAGCACCGGCACCAGCAGCGCCGCGAGCAGGACGTACAGCAGGACGCGCCCGGCGACGTGCCCGGCCCCGTGCCGGTGGCGCGCGCGGGGGCGGGCCGGTGCGGTGCGGGCGGGCCCGTCGGCGGTGGCCGTCGCGGGGGTCCCGGTCATGAGTAGTGCACCTTCCGCTCGATGACTCCGAACTGGACGACGGTGCACACCAGGACCACGACGAGGAGCACGAGCGCCTGGGCGCTGGCCCTGCCGAAGTCGCTGGTCCCGTAGGCGAAGGCGTCCTGGTAGATGGAGTAGACGAGGGTGGTCGTGGAGCCGACCGGGCCGCCCGCCGTGAGGATGTGGATCTGTCCGAAGCTCTGGAGCGCGTTGATCGTCGAGATCACGATCAGGAAGAAGAGCTGGGGACCGAGCATCGGGATGGTGACGTCCCAGGCCAGGCGCGGACCGGTGGCGCCGTCGATGCGGGCGGCCTCGTTGACCTCCTTGGGGATGGAGCCGACCCCGGCGGCGAGCACGAGGACTCCGTACCCGAGGTTCATCCACACCGTGGTGATGGCCACCGACCACAGGGCCATCTCCTGGGAGGTGAGCCACGGGACCTGGTCGAGCCCCATGCGGTACAGGACGCCGTTGAGGACGCTGTTGCCCGGGCTGTAGAAGACCGCGAAGATCACCGAGGCGCTGGCCACGGAGAAGGCGAAGGGGAGAGCGAAGGCCCCGCGCAGGAACCGCTGGCCCCGGATCACCCCCTCCAGGAGGAGGACGACCGCCAGGGCGCCGATCACTCCGGGGACGACGACGCCGAGCGTGAACACGAGGGTCGTCAGGAGGATGCGACCGAACTCGGGCGAGACCATCTCGGCGAAGTGGCTCAGACCGACGAAGCGGTTGGGCTGGCCGATGATGTCGTTGCCGTGCATCGACAGGTAGACGGTACGGCCCAGCGGATAGACCAGGAAGAGCGCGAAAACCGCCACGGACGGGGCAAGGAAGCCCCAGGCGAGGATCGCTTCCCGGCCGGGGCGGGCGCGTTTGTTCGAGGACCGGGGAGAGGGTGGCGACGCGGCGCGGCGTTCTGTCACCGAACCGTGGGTCACACCGTTCCCCCCGTCCCGTCGGATGGTGGGTGAGGACACGCCCCGAAGTCTTCACGGGGCAGGTGACCTGTGGTTCGCGGGAGGACGAACTGTGCGCCAACGACAATGCGCACATGGGTTATGACCGGCATCTATCACCACTTGTACTACGCGAATGGGTTCAAACTCCGCAGTATCGAGTGGCCAGAGACACACTGGCTATGGCCTGAAGGACAGGTCTGTCTTACCTTTGGGTAAGAAGCGACCGCCTGACCTCGGGGTCCGAGGTCAGGCGGTCGCGTGACACGGGGGTTCTCCACCGTGGAGATCACGTCACCGGCACGACACCGGAGCGGTGGTCAGCGCACATCGCGACGGGGACGCGGCGGTGACGCACCGCGCACGGCGCCACCGCGGCCGGGCGCGGGTCGGGACGTCAGCCCCGCGGGTAGCCCTGGCGCAGCAGCCCGTACGTGATCGCCTGCTCCAGCGCCACCCAGGAGGCGTCGACGACGTTCGGACCCACTCCCACGGTGGTCCACTCCTCGGCGCCGTCGCTGAAGGTGACGAGGATGCGGGTGATCGCGTTCGTCCCGGAGGTGCCCTCCAGGATGCGGACCTTGTAGTCGGTCAGCTCCAGCCCGGCCAGCGCGGTGTACACGTTCTCCATCGAGCTGCGCAGCGCCCGGTCCAGGGCGTTGACCGGACCGTTGCCCTCGGCGGTGGCGATGACCCGTTCGCCCTTGACCCGGAGCTTGACCGTGGCCTCGCTCAGGCTCTCGTCCTCGCTGGAGAGCGGGCTCGCCCCAGCGGACGGCCGGCGCTCGGTGATGACCCTCCAGGACTCGGTCTCGAAGTAGCGGACCGGCGAGCCCAGCTCCTCGCGCAGCAACAGCTCCAGAGAGGCGTCGGCCGCCTCGAAGCTGTAGCCGGACAGTTCGAGTCCCTTGACCCGTTCCACCACGCGCCCGGACAGCTCACGGTCTCCGGACAGGTCCAGGCCCAGCTCCCGCGCCTTGAGCTCGATGGAGGCGCGCCCGGCCATGTCGGAGACCAGCATGCGCATGCGGTTGCCGACCAGGCCCGGGTCGGTGTGCTGGTAGAGGTCGGGGTCGACCTTGATCGCGGAGGCGTGCAGTCCGGCCTTGTGGGCGAAGGCCGACACCCCCACGTAGGGCTGGTGGGTGTCGGGGGCGAGGTTGACGATCTCGGCGATCGCGGTGGACACCCGGGTCATCTCGGCCAGGCATCCCTCGGGGAGCACGTCCATGCCGCGCTTGAGCGCGAGCGCGCCGACCACCGAGAAGAGGTTGGCGTTGCCCACGCGCTCGCCGTAGCCGTTGGCGGTGCACTGGACGTGCGTGGCTCCCGCGTCGACGGCGGCCAGGGTGTTGGCGACCGCGCAGCCGGTGTCGTCCTGGGCGTGGATGCCCAGGCGGGCGCCGGTGTCCTCCAACACCTCGGTCACCACGCGGGTGACGTCGTCGGGGAGCATGCCCCCGTTGGTGTCGCACAGGACCACCACGTCGGCTCCGGCGTCGGAGGCGGCCCGGACCACGGAGAGCGCGTACCCGGGGTTGTGGTGGTAGCCGTCGAAGAAGTGCTCGCAGTCCACGAACACGCGCTGCCCGTGCTCGCGCAGGTGGGAGACGGTGTCGGCGACCATGGCGAGGTTCTCGTCCAGGGTCGTGCGCAGCGCCCGTTCAACGTGCCGGTCGTCACTCTTGGCGACAAGGGTGACGACCGACGCGCCGCTGTCGCGCAGTGCGGCCACCTGGGGGTCGTCGGCGGCCCTCACACCGGCCCGGCGGGTCGCGCCGAACGCGGTGAGTCGCGCGTGTTCCAGCGTCAGCTCTCGTGAAGCCCGCTGGAAGAACTCGGTGTCCTTGGGGTTGGCTCCCGGCCATCCGCCCTCGATGAACGCCACTCCGAGGTCGTCGAGCAGCTTCGCGATGGCCAGCTTGTCGGAGACCCGCAGGTTGATCCCCTCGCGCTGGGCTCCGTCGCGCAGCGTGGTGTCGAAGACGTGGAAACTGTCGTTCCTCATGGGTGGAACTCCCGGTCGGTGCTGTGTGTGGCGGCCCCGGCCAACAAAAAAGACCCCTCGTGGACACGAGAGGTCAGCGCGCTGGCGGGGTCCGGGTCCTTCCCCGCGTCGGCGCGGGGAAGTCGTCAGCCAGCGCGCCCCAAAATAATGCGTACCTGGGACAGCATGCGGCCAGTGTGCCACACGAACCCGGTGGAGTCGCAGCTCGGAGCCGAGATGTCTCACTTGGCGAGACGACACATCCTCATATCGGACACTTCGGGCGTCCTCAGCGCCGCCCGCGAGCGCGGCGGAACGCCACGGGGGCCGCCACCGGCGTCCGGTGGCGGCCCCCGTGGGCGCTCGTGTCGGATGGCCCTAGAAGCGGGTGATCCAACCGTGCTTGTCGTCGCGCAGGCCGGTCTGGAGGCCCACCAGCTCCTCGCGCAGACGCAGGGTGACCGGGCCGGGTCGGCCGTCACCGATGGTGAACTCGCCGTCGTCGCTCTTGACGTGGCCGACCGGGGTGACCACGGCGGCGGTCCCGCAGGCGAAGACCTCGGTCATCTCGCCGGACTCGGCGGCGGCCCGCCACTCCTCGATGGACAGCGGCTCCTCCTCGGCCGGGATACCCAGGTCCGGGGCGAGCGTGAGCAGCGACTCACGGGTGATGCCGGGCAGCAGGGTGCCGGTCAGCGGGGGCGTGCGCAGGCGGGCGTTCTCACCCTCGCCGAACACGAACCACAGGTTCATGCCGCCCATCTCCTCGACCCAGCGGTGCTCGCGGGCGTCGAGCCACACGACCTGGTCACAACCCTTCTCCACCGCCTGGGCCTGGGCCAGGAAACTCGCGGCGTAGTTGCCCGCGAACTTCGCGGCGCCGGTGCCGCCGGGAGCGGCCCGCGTGAAGTCCTTCGACAGCCACACCGTGACCGGCTTGACGCCGCCGGAGAAGTAGGAGCCCACCGGCGAGGCGATGAGCAGGTAGACGTAGCTGCGCGAGGGGTTGTTCACACCCAGGCCGACGTCCGTGGCCACCATGAACGGGCGCAGGTAGAGGCTGAAGTACTCCTTGGACGGAACCCACTCGCCGTCGTGTTCGAGCAGCAGCTCGATGGACTTGAGGAACAGCTCCTCGGGCAGCTCCGGCATGGCCATCCGCGCCGCGCTGCGGTTGAAGCGGGCGGCGTTGGCCTCGGGGCGGAAGGAGGCCAGCGAACCGTCCGGGTGGCGGTAGGCCTTGAGCCCCTCGAAGATCTCCTGGGCGTAGTGCAGGGCCGCCGTTGCGGGGTCCAGGCTCAGCGGGCCGTAGGGCTCCAGTCTGGCGTCGTGCCAGCCCTTGCCCTCCGTGTACCGGATGCTCACCATGTGGTCGGTGAACACCTGACCGAAGCCGGGGTCCTCCAGCAGTGCCTCGCGCTCCTGCGGGGTCTTCCGCTGGTCGGAGAGCTGGATGTCGAACGTCAACCCAGTGGTGGTGGTGTCGTTGTTCATGTCGTCGGTGGTCCTCTCGGATGCAACGGGTCGGCAGCGCCGCCGACCTGGGATCTAGTGTGTCGGAAGAGCGCACCCGGTGCCAGGGCGGGGCACACGGACAGCGGGCGCGCGGAGGTACTCCGGCGCGCCCGCTGTCGGTCACGTTGACTCGTACGTCGGCCGCGCCTCGGAAAAGGGGGCAGGGCCGACGCCGACGGGGGTCAGCCCTGCTCGGCTACTCGCGCGGCGAGGTCGTCACCGATCCGGGAGGTGGAGCGGACGGCGTCCCCCTGGGCCCGGGTCTTGAGGTCGGCGGAGACGGCGGCCTCGATCCGGCGGGCGGCCTCGGGCAGGCCCAGGTGCTCCAGCATGGTCGCGGCGGAGAGCACGGTGGCCGTCGGGTCGGCCAGGCCCTGACCGGCGATGTCGGGCGCGGAGCCGTGGACCGGCTCGAACATGCTGGGGGAGGTGCGGTCCGGGTTGATGCTGCCGCTCGCGGCCAGGCCGATGCCGCCGGTGATGGCGGCGCCGATGTCGGTGATGATGTCGCCGAAGAGGTTGTCGGTGACGACCACGTCGAAGCGCCCGGGCTGGTTGACGAAGTACATCGCGGCGGCGTCGACGTGGCAGTAGTCCACGGTGACCTGCGGGTACTCGGCACCGACCTCCCTGACCGTGCGCTGCCACAGCTCACCGGCGAAGGTGAGGACGTTGTCCTTGTGCACGAGGGTCAGCTTGCGGCGGGGGCGGCTCGCGGCCTTCTCGAAGGCGTAGCGGACCAGGCGCTCGACACCGAAGCGCGTGTTGACGCTGTCCTGGGTGGCGACCTCGTGGGGGGTGCCCTTGCGCAGTACTCCCCCGGCGCCCGCGTAGGGGCCCTCGGTGCCCTCGCGCACGACCAGCATGTCGATGTCCTCGGGACCGACGCCCGCGAGGGGGCTCTCCACGCCGGGGTAGAGGCGCACGGGGCGCAGGTTGACGTAGTGGTCGAACTCGAAGCGCAGGCGCAGCAGCAGGCCGCGCTCCAGGACTCCGCTGGGAACGGAAGGGTCACCGACCGCGCCCAGGTAGATGGCCTCGTGTTCGCGCAGCTCGGCGGCGACGGAGTCGGGCAGCGTCTCACCGGTGCGGTGCCAGAGCCTGGCGCCCAGCTCGTACTCGGTGGTCTCGACGGCCAGGTCGTACTGGGAGGCCGCGACCTCCAGCACCTTGAGACCCTCCGCGACGACCTCGGAGCCGATCCCGTCACCCGGGATGACGGCCAGTTTCACGGTGCGAGCTGCCATTGGACTGCCTCTAACTCGGACGAGACCCCGCCACGGTCGTCTCACCTGGCGAGATCAATGGAACAGTAGGTGAGACAACTGTACCGGCCCGGGTGACCGGTACAGCCGTCCGACCTCGGCTCGCTCAGTCGCGGCGGTTGATCGCGTCCTGGAGGGCGCGGTGGACCTCGTCCTCGGTGTCGGGAGTGGACGGGTACTCGACCATGTCGTACATGTGATCCTCCGGAAGGCTCTGCGTGACGGCGGGAGCGCGCGGCCCGGCCGCTGGCGTTCGACGGTGGTGCGCGCCGGGGACGGACGGCTACGGGCCGGACCGGTCCGCTCGGGCGCGGTGTGGGCGACGTTGTCCACGACGAAAGGGACAGGAGCTCGCCCCGGCGGGATCGACTGCCGGAGGCACCGACACGGCCTGCGCGGAACACCGCGTCAGGGACGCCCGGACAAGGGTGGCGCCGGGCGGCGCGTGGGCGCTGGACCGTGGTGTGCGGCGGTGGAGCCGACACCACTGACTCCTAGGTCGTCAGAATATCGGAGGTCCAACTATATGACCAGAGATTCTCACATTGTGAGACGCTTCGGCGTTTCGCCTGTTCACGCGAGTGCCATGACGACCTCGAAACGCGGCGCCGGAGCAGGTCTCACCTCCGCAGGCCCAGGAACAGGAGCCAGGTGCCGCGCCCCTGGGTGAGCGCACGGACGCGGCGCTCCCATCGCTCGGCCTCCGTCCGCCAGCGCGTCGTCTCCCGCTCGGCCCGGCGCATCTTCCTGTTCCAGTCCTTCGGCGGACCGTCGCCGTCCCGCTCGTCCTCGACCAGGACCCCGGCCCGGTCCAGTACGTGGACGCCCCACAGGGCCGCCACCGCCGCGTCCCGGTCCACCGCGTCCACCCCCAGGTGCCGCGCGCGGGCGAAGGCCGCGGTGCGCTCCAGCCTCAGGAAGTGGGTACGTCCCCCGGAGCCGCGCACCCTGACCAGCCCGGCGCCCTCCCGGTCCGCCGCCCCGGTCAGGGCCCGCACCATCCGCCGCGTCGGGCGCAGACCGGGTGACAGCAGCAGCCTGAAGGGGACGTCGGGGTCGGTCTCCGGCTCGGACTCCGTCAGCCGCACCCTCGGTTCGCACCGGTAGTGCTCGTGGAGGAGCCGCACGTCCAGCGCCGGGGCGTCGATGGTGGCGTGCCGCCCCGGGGTCACCCTCGACCACTCCCCCACCAACGTGACCCGCACGTCGGCCACGTCACCGGCCAACAGGGCGTCCACCGTCGCGGTCACGTCGTCGAACCCCCGGCCCGCCGTGTCGACCACGACATCGACGAAGGGCACCTGCCAGGTCCGCGCCGGGGCGACGCGGCGGGAGTTCAGCCGTGGCACGCGGTTCTCCATGAACGGGCGCCGGAAGCGCGCCGCCTCACCCCCTCGCAGCTCGGTCGTCGGACGCCCCAGGTGCAGGCCGGTGGCCGCCGGCTCGGGAACGAACACCGCGCCCCGTTGTGAGAGCCGGTAGCCGAGTTCGCTGTCCTCACCCATGACCAGTCCGGACGCCGATCCTCCGGCGGTGGAGTACAGCTCGCGCGGCAGCGAGGCGGTGGCCCCGGTGAACACCTGCCAGGCCCGGTGCCCGGCGGAACGCAGCCCGTCGGTGCGCTCCAGGAGCTCCGTGATCCAGTCCATGGTGTCCGTGTCGCCGCCCGTGAGATCCGCGTACCTCCCACCGCGCACGTGTTCGTACACCTCGGGCGGGGTGAGCCCGCTGTCGGGCCCGTCCCCGAACTCGACCCGGCCCATGACCACGAGGTAGTCGGCCAGGTGGTGCCAGCGCATCTGCGCCTCGACGTGCTCACGGCCGACCACCACGTCGGCGTCCAACCGCATCACGACGGACGCCCCGGTGGCGGCCACCCCGGCGTCGAGCGCGTGCCCGGGGCCCCACCCGTGCTCGGGCGCGACGACCAGACGGGTGTGCTCGGGGCGGATCGGCGGCAGCCGCAACGCGGGATCGCTGCCGTCGTCCACCACGACGACCTCCGTCAGGTCGGCCGGGTACGTCTGGGCGGTCAGGGCGGCCAGGGTCAGGTCGAGCCGCTCCTGCCCCCCGTACGCCGGTATGACCACGCCCACCGTCACCTGCGGCTCCCACTCCCCCAGGGCCGGCGGTTCCAGCACCGAGTAGTCGTTGCGGACCACCCGGGGCCGCCCCTGCGGGTCCCCTCCTCGCACGGTTCCGGAACCGGTCCCCGCGTCGCGCACGCCCTCGTTCACCATGTGCCGTCCCACGTCCTCAACCGATGATCCGGTACAGGAGCCGACCGGTTCGGCTCCTGGTCAACCAGCGGAACCGACCCTCCAGGCGCTCGGCTCGGAGCCGCTCCGACTCCGCCCGTGCCCGGGCCTCCTCCAGCCGTTCCCGCCAATCCCCCGGCGGTTCCGCCACCGCCTTCGCGGGGCGTGCCCCCTCCGGTTCCCGCTGCGTGGACAGCACCGCGTCGCCGTCGATCCAGTGCACTCCGGCCACCCGGTCCAGCAGGTCGTCCAGGTCCTCCCCCGCCACCCGCAGCCTCCGCGCTCGGGCGAGGGCCGCCACGCGTTCCAGCCGGGGTCCGCCCAGGTCGTCGTCGGGTCCCGTGGCGCGCACGAGCCCCGCGTGGGTCTCCTCGGCCAGGCCGATCATGTGTTTCAGTGCGTGCGGGGTCAGGGGCTGCCCGGGCAGGGCCCGCAGCACGAAGGGGACGTCGGGGTCGGTCGTCGGCTCCGACTCGGCCAGTCGCACCCTCGGTTCACACCGGTAGTGCTCGTGGAGCAGGCGCACGTCCAGGTCCGGGTCGTCCAGAACCCGGTGCCGTCCCGGGGTCACCCGCTCCCACTCTCCCACCAACGTGACGCGGACGTCGGCCACCTCACCGGCCAGCAGCGCGTCCACCGTCTCCGCGACCTCGTCGAACCCCGCCCCCACGGTGTCGACCACCGCGTCGACCAGCGGCACCTCCCACTGGCGTCCGGTCAGGGCACGACGCTCCTCGGCGAGGGGGAGCCGGTTGCCGACGAAGGGGCGACGGAACCGGCCGCCCTCCTCCCTGCGGGTCTCCATCTGCGGGAGTCCCAGATGCCAGCTCCCGGCCTCCGGTTCGGGGACGAAGACCGCCCCGTTCTGGGCGAACCGGTATCCGAGGTGGGTGTCCTCTCCCAGGACGAGCGCGGACGCGGCCCCGCCCGACTCCTCGAAGAAGGCGCGCCGCACGGACCCGGTCCCACCGATGAAGTAGTGGAAGCCCTGGTGGCCGACCTCGCGCAGGAACTTCGTACGCTTGTAGGCGCGCCGCAGCCAGCGCAGTTCCTCACCCGGGCCGGCCACCAGCGCCTCGGGATCGCCCCGGCGCACCGCGTCGAGGACGGCCGCCGGGAACAGGGCCCCGGGCACGTGGTCGACACAGCGCAGATGCCCGGTGACCGCGACGTAGTCGGCCAGGTGGTGCCAGCGCATCTGCGCCTCGAGGTGCTCGCGGAACGCGATCATGTCCGCGTCGAAGAACAACAGCACGTCCGCGTCGGTGGAGGCCGCGCCCGTGTTCAGCGCGTGCCCCCGCGCCCACCCGCCGGGCTCGTTGGGCACGATCCGGGTGTGCTCGGGGCGGATCGGCGGCAGACGCAACGCGGGATCGCTGCCGTCGTCCACCACCACGACCTCCGTCAGGGCGGGCGGATAGCTCTGCGCGGCCATCGACGCCAGGGTCAGGTCGAGCTTCTCCTGCCCGCCGTACGCCGGGACGACCACGCACACCGACAGGGTGGGCTCCCACTCCCCCAGGGACGGCGGTTCCAGTACCGAGTAGTCGTTGCGGCGGACGAACGGACGGAGTGTCGGCGGCGCCTCCGCCGGACCGCCCTGCACAAGCGTCATCGGTCACTCCTAGCTGTCGGAGAGTCGGGTGTGGTCGTCTCGGTCGTCGGTGCCGGGGCGTCCTCCGGGCTGGACTCCAGCAGTGCGCTGGGGCGCCAACCGCGCCACTGGCGCAGGGGTTCGCGCAGGAAGTAGCCGGAGGTCTCACTCCAGGTGTGGCCGGTTCCCCTGCGCCGGATCACGCATCCCAGACCGTGGATGCGGTAGGTGGAACCGCCCGCGTCCCGCACATCGTCGAGGAGCCCGGCGTCCTCGTCGACCCGGAGGGGCCGGAAACCGCCCACCTCCTCCAGGGTCGTGCGGTCGGTGAGGATCGAGGCGCCGGTGACGTGCTGGGCGAAGACCTCGGACGGGACCAGACGCCGCACGGTCAGGCCGAGGTGCTCCAGGTGGTGGAACTCCGCCGCGCACCCCACGAGTTCGGCACCGGAGTAGCGGCGGGCCAGCACGAGGTCGGAGAGGTGATCGGGCCCGTACCAGTCGTCGTCGTCCATCTTCGCCACCAGGGTTCCGCTGGCCCGCGCGATCGCGCCGTTCAGCACCGAACCGAAGACCAGGTCGCCCGGCGGCTCCCAGACCAGCAGGGATCGGCCGCCCCTCCGGTACTCCGCGATCGCGGCCGCGACCCCGGGAGCGTCCACCGCGAAGCCGTGCAGGGCCAGCACGACCTCCACGTCCACGCCCCGTTGGCGGGCCACCTGCCGCAACGCGAAGCCCACCATCTCCGGCCTCCGCGTGCACAGCACCACCGACACCGAGGGCTCCGGCGCGACCACCGCACCGCCCGCCCCCGCGCGGAGCCGGGCCCGCCCACCCGCACCGTGAACGCGCAGAGCCGCGCGCCGCAACCGGACGCTGTGCTCCTCACGGATCAGTTCGTCGTCGAGTTCCTCCTCCAGAGACCACGCGAGCAGGTCGTGGAGCTCCTCCCCCAGGGGCCGCGCCCAGAGCGGAGGGCGGGCGCCCACGAGCGGTATCCCCGAGGCCGCCAGCGACGCCACGGCGCGCACCGCCGCCACCGGGCCGCTGTGGCGACCCCACTCCACCCGCACCGCACGCAGGTCACGCAGCTTCCCGACGTCCAGGTCCGACACGGCGCCGTCCTCCGGCACCCGCCAACGCACACCGTTCCCCGCGACCAGCACCCAACGCCCACCACGGGAGACGAGGCGGCCCACACGAGGCGTCGACGTCCGGCTGAAACCCCTCGGGTTCACCACCCGCTCGTCCACCACCGGAACGTCCCCCACCGACAGCCGGGCGGTCCCGGCCGCCCGGGCCACCGCCCCCCGGCCGCCCAGGTGCAGCCAGGAAGGGTCGGTCACCACCCGGTTCCGAGCGCTGGGCGGCGCGGCCCAGCCGGGCCCCCGCCTGCCCCCCGTCAGTCCCCGGGCGACGGCGTCCAGCACCAGTGCCGCCTCGACCGGGTCGGCGAAGGAGAACTCCCACAGCCAGCCCTCGTCCGGCAGTCGTCGTGTCCGCGAGTACAGCAGACCGGCCCACTGCCCGAGCCCCGGCGGGGAGGGCAGCGGCGATGACTGGCGCGGTGCCGTACTCCGGACCGCGATACCGAACCCGGTCGCGTCGGGGAGCCGCTCGGCGCGCGGGACGGCGGCACGCAGGTCGGCGGCGGTCACGGCGACGAGGACGAGCAGGTCGACCGGGCGCTTCGCCCGTCCGCCCGTCCCGCCCCGGCCCCGCCCCAGGTCGACGAGTGGGCTCCCGGACTCGCCCACCAGCGCCGTGGCGGTCGCGGCGGCACCCGGGCCGGTGTGGGCGACCAGGACCCTCCGCGCCCCGTGCGCCCGCCGCGCGCGGGTCAACAGTGCCTCGATCACCTGGTCGCCCCCGCGAAGCAGATCCGCTCCTCCTCCGCCTCGGCCAGATCCGTCCAGGTCCCGGCCAGCATGGTGGTCGGCAGGTCCTCCGGATCGGGCTCCAGGAGGGCGCTGGGCCGCCACCCCGGAAGCTGCTGTTCGCCGCACAGCCGCAGGAAGTAACCCGCGCCGACACCCCAGGTGTGGCCGCCCGCCTTGCGCCGCAGGACGTAGTTGCAGCCGTGTCCCCGGTGGATGCGGGCCCCCATCCGCTCGATCGCCGCCAGCAGGTGCGTGTCCTCGGCGGTCGACACCCGGGCGAACCCGCCCGCCTCCTCCAGCGTCCTGCGGTCCGTCATCAGGGTGCCTCCGGCCGCCCGGTGCCACAGGGTGTCGGTCTTCCCGGCCAGACGCACCGTGCGGTCGAGGGATTCCAGGTAGACGAAGGAGACGATGCTCCCGACGAGGTCGGCCCCCGAGTAGCGGCGGGCCAGCACGAGGTCGGAGAGGTGATCGGGCCCGTACCAGTCGTCGTCGTCCATCTTCGCCACCAGGGTTCCGCTGGCCCGCGCGATCGCACCGTTCAGCACCGAACCGAAGACCAGGTCCTCCGGCGGCTCCCAGACCACGGCCGAACGGCCGCCCCGCCGGAACTCCGCGATCGCGGCCGCGACCCCGGGAGCGTCCACCGCGAAGCCGTGCAGGGCCAGCACGACCTCCACGTCCACGCCCCGCTGGCGGGCCACCTGCCGCAACGCGAACCCGACCATCTCGGGACGCCGCGTACACAGCACCACCGACACCGAGGGCTCCGCCGGAACCGGAGGACCTCCCGCGTCCGCGAGGAGCCGGGCCCGACCGTGCGACCCGTGCACCCGCAGGGCCGCACGCCGCAACCGGACGCTGTGCTCCTCACGCGACTGCGGGTCCACCATCAGCCGTTCCTCCACGGAGGTGACGAGATCCGACAGTTCCCCACCCAGGCACCGCGCCCATCCGGGCACCGGGCCGCTCACCAGCGGAATCCCCGCGGCGGCGAGCCCTGCCACCGCCCGCACCGCCGCCAACGGGCCACTGTGGCGACCCCACTCCACCCGCACCGCACGCAGATCGCGCAGACCCGCCACGTCCACGTCCGACACGGCGCCGTCCTCCGGCACCCGCCAACGCACACCGTTCCCCGCGACCAGCACCCAACGCCCACCACGCGAGACCAACCGGCCCACACGCGGGGTGGAACCACGCCTGAAGCCCATCGGGTTCACCACCCGCTCATCCACCACCGGAACGTCCTCCACCGACAGCTCCCGGAGCGCGGGGCGCTCGGACAGCGCGCCGGGGCGGCCCAGCCCCTCCCAGGTGGGGGCCGGGGCCGAGACGGCGTCAGCGGCCGCACGCGGCGGCTGGGCCGGTCCGCGCCGACCCCCCACCATCCCCTGGGCCACCGAGCGCAGGACCGTCCGCGCGTCGACCGGATCGGTGAAGGCGAAGGAGCACGTCCACCCCCGGTCCGGCAGACGGCCGACATGGAAGTCGAGCAGGCCCTGCCACTGCCCCAGACCGGGCGGCGAGGGGAAGGGCGGTCCGGTGTGCCGCGCCGTGGCCTCGACCACCACCCTGAACTCGGCCGCCGGAGGCAGCCCGTCGCTCAGGGGGACCGCCTCCCGCAGGTCGGCCGTGTTCGCCGCGAGCAGCACCACGCGCCCGACCGGGCCGTCGAACTCCCGGTCGCGCGTCTCGCGAAGGTCGACGGTCTCCACTCCGCTCCCGGCACCGGGACCCGGATCGGTCCCCGCGCCGACGTGGCACAGCAGCAGTCGCCCCGGACCGCGGCCCCTCAGTGCCTCCGCCAGGAGCCCCTCCCTCACAGCACCGCTCGGGTGTGCACGGTGGAACTCTTGATGACCTGGACCTCGGACAGCCGACCGCTCATCTCCGTGCGCAGCTCGGCCACCGATGCGGCCACCACGTCCATCCGGTCGGTCAGGTCGTCGGCGCGGCCGAACATCTCGGCCCGGTTCTCGCCCGCGATCTCCGCGACCTCGCGCACCTGGCGGTCGAGGCCCCGGCGCAGGTGTCTGATCTGGGCGGCGGTACGCCGCGTCTGGACGACGAGCAGGGCGACCAGTCCGGAGAGCCCCGCGAGGGCGGTGATCTGCACGGCCGACCACAGATCGACCCGCCCCGCGAGGAACAAAGATCCGAAGGTCCCGGTGACCACCGCCATCGAACCCAATGCCAAGAGAACACGTCGCTGCCGCAGAAAACGCAATTCGAACCCCATTCACACGGAACACCGGATGGCCGGGAACCGACTCCTGAGGATGCAACACCCGGTCGGCTCTGGAACAGAGTTCCACCACGTCAGCGGAGTCGAAAAACCACGCAGTCGCGTGTCTCTGGTTGTTTACCCACCCCTGACTCACGCTTTAAAGGAGATCCCGGATCAGAGAATCGAATATCAAAGATCCATTTATGACAAATTCTCGACGCACAGAAAAGGGACCGCCCCGACCGGATGTCGAATTTTCGATATCCGGGCGGGGCGGTCCCGATGTGACCGGCTCGGGCCGTCAGTCCTCCAGGTCGATCTGGCGGGTGATGTCGGCGTCGATCTCGGCGGAGATCGAACCGAGGAGCTCGTCCGGCACCGCGGAGTCGACGGTCAGGGCGATCAGCGCCTTGCCGCCCTCCTGGTCCCGGATCACCTGCATGCCCGCGATGTTGACCGCGCCGTCACCGAGGAGCGCGCCGACCTTGCCGACGACACCCGGACGGTCCTCGTACGAGAGGAACACCATGTGCTCGTCGAGGCCGATCTCCATCGTGTAGTTGTTGATCTCCACCAGCTTCTCGGACTGGCGGGGGCCGGTCAGCGTGCCCGAGACCGACACCCGGGTTCCGTCGGCCAGGACCCCGCGCACGGAGATGAGGTTGCGCCAGTCGCTGCTGTCGTCACTGGTGACCAGGTTGACCTCCACACCGCGCTCCTTGGCGAGCAGCGGCGCGTTCACGAAGGTCACGGTGTCCTCGACCACGTCGGTGAACACACCCTTGAGCGCGGCCAGCTCCAGGACCTTGACGTCGTGCGCGGCGATCTCGCCCCGCACCTCGACGTCGATCCGCGCGGCCAGCGCCCCCGCCAGCGAGGTGAACACCCGGCCGAGCTTCTCGGTGAGCGGAAAACCCGGCTTGATCTCCTCCGCGACCCCGGTGCCCTGCACGTTCACCGCGTCCGGGACGAACTCGCCGGACAGGGCCAGCTTGACCGAGCGGGCGACCTGCGTGCCCGCCTTCTCCTGCGCCTCGGCCGTGCTCGCTCCCAGATGCGGGGCGACCACGACGTTCTCGAACTCGAACAGCGGACTGTCCGTGGTGGGCTCCTTGGCGAACACGTCGATGCCCGCCCCGGCCACCCTGCCGTCCTTGAGCGCCCGGTACAGGGCGTCCTCGTCGAGGATGCCGCCCCGCGCGGCGTTGATGATCCGGACCGAGGGCTTGACCCGGCCCAGCGCCTCGTCGCCGATGAGGCCGAGGGTGTCCTTGTTCTTGGGCAGGTGGATCGTGATGAAGTCGGAGCGCTCGAGCAACTCGTCCAGGGTCACCATCTCCACGCCGATCTGGGCGGCGCGGGCGGGCTGTACGAAGGGGTCGTAGGCGATGACGCGGGTACCGAACGCCAGCAGGCGCTGGGCCACCAGGGCGCCGATCCGACCCAGGCCGACCACACCGACGACCTTCTCGTAGAGCTCCACACCCGTGTACTTGGAACGCTTCCACTCGCCGTTGATGAGGGCGTTGTGAGCGGGGGCGGTGTTGCGGGCGCTGGCCAGCAGGAGGTTGATGGCCTGTTCGGCGGCGCTGATGATGTTGGAGGTCGGGGCGTTGACCACCAGGACACCGGCCTTGGTGGCGGCGTCGACGTCGACGTTGTCCAGGCCCACGCCCGCGCGGGCGACGACCTGGAGCCGGTTGGCCGCGGCGACGGCCTCGGCGTCGACCTGCGTGGCGCTGCGCACGATGAGGGCCTCGACGTCGGCGAGGGCGGGAAGCAGCTGGGACCGGTCGGCGCCGTCCACATGGCGTACTTCGAAGTCCTCCTCGAGTAGCGCGATTCCGGCGGGCGAGAGCTTTTCCGCGACGAGTACGACGGGTTTGGTCACAACTGTTCCTTTTCGGGTGGTGCGACCCGATCGCGCAGGTGGAGGCGCTGCCCTGATCGGGGGTGACGGCCGGTCCAAAGTCTACTAGCGGGGTAGGGAAGCCCGTCAGGCGGAGGGAGGACCTCCGGCGAAAGAAGAGTCACCCTGCCCGCACACGCCACCGGGGCGGGGCCCACGCCCCGCCCCGGTGGAGGATTCGAGTGAAGAGCGCGGGTACTACGCCTTGAGCCAGCTCATCAGCGGACGCAGCTCGGCACCCACCTTCTCGATCTGCTCGTTCTGCTCGGCCTCGCGACGCTTGGAGAAGGTCGGCTGGCCGGCGTCGAACTCGTCCATGAGCTCCTTGGCGTACGTGCCGTCCTGGATCTCGCCCAGGATCTTGCGCATCTCCTCGCGGGTCTGCTCGGTGATCAGGCGCGGGCCGCGGGTGTAGCCGCCGTACTCGGCGTTGTCCGAGACCGACCAGTTCATCTTGGAGATGCCGCCCTCGTACATGAGGTCGACGATCAGCTTGAGCTCGTGCAGGCACTCGAAGTAGGCGATCTCCGGCTGGTAGCCCGCCTCGACGAGGGTGGCGAAACCGGCCTTGACCAGCTCCTCGGTACCGCCGCACAGCACGGCCTGCTCACCGAAGAGGTCGGTCTCGGTCTCCTCGGTGAAGGTGGTCCTGATGACGCCCGCGCGGGTGCCGCCGATGCCCTTGGCCCACGACAGCGCGAGGTCCCAGGCCTGCCCGCTGGCGTCCTTCTCGACCGCGACCAGGCAGGGCACGCCGCGCCCGGCCTCGTACTGGCGGCGGACCAGGTGGCCCGGGCCCTTGGGGGCGACCATGGCGACGTCGACGCCCTCGGGGGCCTGGACCAGGCCGTAGCGGATGCTGAAACCGTGCCCGAAGAAGAGGGCGTTGCCGGGCTCCAGGTGGGGGGCGATCTCCTGGGCGTACAGGTCGCGGTGGATGTGGTCCGGGACGAGGATCATGATCACGTCGGCCTCGCGGGTGGCCTCGGCGGGGGTGAGGACCCGCAGGCCCTCCTCCTCGGCCTTGGCGCGGCTCTTGGAGCCCTCGGCCAGGCCGATCCGGACGTCCACGCCCGAGTCCCGCAGCGACAGCGCGTGCGCGTGGCCCTGGCTGCCGTAACCGATCACGGCGACCTTCTTGCTCTGGATGAGCGCGAGGTCCGCGGCGTCGTCGTAGTACATCTGTGCTGCCACTTGGGGTTACTCCTTGTTTCTCACGTTCTTGGGGGCGGGGCGGGCGTCCGGCCGTGTCCGGACAGCCTCTCAGTTCACGCGGTTCCCGGTGTCGTTTCCGGGCGACCGCTCAGGCACTGCGGTCGACCGCCCTGAGGGAGCGGTCGGTGATCGAACGGGGTCCCCGCCCCAGGGCGACCAGCCCTGACTTCACGAGTTCCCGGATACCGAACGGTTCCAGGTTCCTGACCAGGGCATCGAGCTTCTCGGGGTCGCCGGTGGCCTCGATGACGACGACGTCCGGGCTGACGTCCACGACGTGCGCGCGGAACAGCTCGGCCGTCTGAAGCACATGGGTGCGGCTCGACGCGTCGGCCTTGACCTTGACCAGGAGCAGCTCGCGCTGCACCGACGCGGTGGTGTCCATCTCCACGATCTTGACGACGTTGACCAGCTTGTTGAGCTGTTTGGTCACCTGCTCCAGAGGGTGGAGGTCGCAGTTGACCGCGATCGTCATCCGGGACAGTCCGGTGTACTCAGTGGTGCTGACACTGAGCGAGTCGATGTTGAATCCACGACGGGAGAAGAGGGCGGAGGCCCGGGCCAGGATGCCCGGGGTGTCCTCGACCAGAACGGAAAGCGTGTGACGGCTCATGGTGGTTCGGCCCTACTCCTAGTCCTGGTGTTCCCAGTTGGGCGCCATGTCGCGCGCGTACTGGATGTTGTCGTTGCTGACGCCGGGGCCGACCATGGGCCAGACCATGGCGTCGTGGTTCACGGTGAAGTCGACGACCACGGGGCGGTCGTCGATCGACATCGCCTTCTCGATGGTCGCGTCGATGTCCTCCGGGCGCTCACAGCGCAGGCCGACGCAGCCGTAGGCCTCGGCCAGGCGGACGAAGTCCGGGATGCGGACCTTCTCGTCCAGCGGCGCGGTCTGGAGGTTGGTGTTGGAGTACCGGCCCTCGTAGAACAGGGTCTGCCACTGGCGGACCATGCCCAGGTTGCCGTTGTTGACCACGGCCACCTTGATCGGGATGCCCTCGATCGCGCAGGTGGCCAGTTCCTGGTTGGTCATCTGGAAACAGCCGTCGCCGTCCACCGACCAGACCACGCGGTCGGGGTCCCCGACCTTGGCGCCCAGGGCGGCGGGGACGGAGAAGCCCATGGTGCCGAGGCCGCCGGAGTTGACGAAGGAACCGGGACGCTCGTAGTCGATGAACTGCGCGGCCCACATCTGGTGCTGGCCCACACCCGCAACGTAGGTGGCCTCGGGGCCGACGACCTGGCCGAGGCGCTGGATGACCGCCTGCGGCGACAGGCTGCCGTCGGTGGGGGCGTCGAAACCCTTGGGGTAGGTGGTGCGCAGCTGCTTGAGCCGGTCCCACCAGGCCTCGTAGTCTCCCTGGCGGCCCTTCTCCTGGTCCGCGCGGACGGCGACGACCAGGTCGGCGAGGACCTCGCGGCAGTCACCGACGATGGGCACGTCGGCGTGGCGGTTCTTGGAGATCTCGGCCGGGTCGATGTCGGCGTGCACGATCTTCGCGTCGGGGGCGAAGCTGTCGAGTCGGCCGGTGACCCGGTCGTCGAAGCGGGCACCGAGCGCGATGATCAGGTCGGACTTTTGGAGCGCTCCGACGGCCGCGACGTCGCCGTGCATGCCGGGCATGCCCACGTACAGCGGGTGGCTGTCGGGGAAGACGCCCCGCGCCATCAGGGTGGTGACGACCGGGACTCCGGTGAGTTCCGCGAGCACGCGCAGTTCGGCGGCGGCCCCGGCGCGCAGCACCCCGCCGCCCACGTACAGGACCGGGCGCCGGGAGTCGGCGATCAGCCGGGCGGCCTCGCGGACCTGCTTGCCGTGGGGCTTGGTGACCGGGCGGTAGCCGGGCAGGTCCAGGCGCTCGGGCCAGACGAAGTCGGTGCTGTTCTGGAGGGCGTCCTTGGAGATGTCGACGAGCACCGGGCCCGGGCGGCCGCTGGAGGCGATGTGGAAGGCCTCGGCGACCGTGCGGGGGATGTCGCGGACGTCCTTGACCAGGAAGTTGTGCTTGGTGATCGGCATCGTGATGCCGCAGATGTCGGCTTCCTGGAAGGCGTCGGTGCCGATCATCGGGGAGGCGACCTGGCCGGTGATGGCGACCATCGGGACCGAGTCCATGTGCGCGTCCGCGAGCGGGGTGACCAGGTTGGTGGCGCCGGGCCCGCTGGTGGCCATACACACCCCGGGGCGTCCCGTGGCGTAGGCGTAGCCCTCGGCCGCGTGCCCGGCGCCCTGTTCGTGGCGCATCAGGATGTGGCGCACCTTCACCGAGTCGTAGAGCGGATCGTACGCGGGGAGGATGGCGCCGCCGGGGATTCCGAAGACAGTGTCAACGCCGACGTGCTCCAGCGACCTGATCAGCGATTGGGCGCCGGTCATCTGCTCGGTCATCTCAAGATCCTTCAGCGAGGTTCCAGAGCAGTACTACGGCTCTGGGGGCGGTGGTTCCGGTTCTCGGCCCGGTGCGGCAATAAAAAAACCCCCACCGCCGGATGGCGGTCGAGGGGTGGCGCGCAGCAGAGGAAACTCAGTGGGCTGCGCGCCGACCAAGTACGAGAATCAGGGAGTTGTTCTGCACGTTGACAACATTGGCCGAAGGACCGGTCGCACGTCAACCAGAACTGAAGTTTGTCTCATATTTCGAGACAGAAATGTCAGAATGCGGCCCACGCGTCGCCACCCACACCGCACTGACCCGCAAGAACACACACGAAGCCCCCGCCACGTGTAACGCAGAACACGCGACAGGGGCTCGAGGGTCATCCCGTAAGCCGGACTTAACATCCCATCCCGGGCTATTCCACGAAGAGGTCCCGGAGTGTTCGGCACGAGCGGCCCGGCGCACCAGCGCGCCGAAACCCAGGGCCCTACGGCCTCATGAGCTTCTCCGATGATCCGAGAGCCCGGCCGCTCACAGGTGGGCTCCGGCCTCCCCGCCCACGAGGGACTCCACCCCGCTCGCGGGCATGGGGCGGGCCACCAGAAACCCCTGGCCGTGGTCGCACCCCATCACCCGCAGCTGCTCCAACTGCTCCGGGCGCTCGATCCCCTCGGCCACCACCTGGACGCCCAGGTCGCGACCGAGCTGGATGATCGTGTGCGTGAGCAGGGTGACCGTGTCGTCGCGCCCCAGGTCCGCGATGAAGGACGGGTCGATCTTGATCGCGTCCACGCTCAGCTCGCGCAGGTGCGCCAGCGACGCGTACCCCATCCCGTAGTCGTCGATGGCCAGGCGCACCCCGAGCGCACGCAGCTCGCCCAGGCGCGTCACCGCCTCGTCCCCGTCGTCGAGGAGGACCTCCTCGTCGACCTCCAGGGTCAGCACCTCGGCGGGCAGCCCCGTCTCGGCGAGCACGCCCGCGACCGTCTCCACGAACCTCGGTGAGAGCACCTGTTTCACGGACAGGTTCACCGACAGACCGATGTCCCAGTCGGAGACCCGCCACACGGCGACCTTCTCGCAGGCCTCACGCAGAATCCACTCCCCCAGCGGCACGATCAGGCCCGACTCCTCGGCCGCGCCCAGGAACTCGCCCGGTCCGACCGCCTCGCCGTCGCGGTCCCAGCGCACCAGCGCCTCGACGGCGTTCACCTGCGAGGTGCCCAGGTCCACGACCGGCTGGTACTCCAGGAAGAACTCGCTGTTGGACAACGCCTGCCGCAGCCGGATCTGGAGCTCCAGCCGCGACACGACCATGTCGTGCATGTGCGCGGCGTAGACCTCCACGTTCCCCGCTCCGCGCTCCTTGGCGCGGGTCATCGCCACGTCGGCGTTGCGCAGCAGTTCGCCGCTGTCGGTGGCCGCGTCGGCGAAGGCGACCCCGATGCTGGCGGTCAGCACGATGTCGCGGTCCGCCACCTGGAAGGGTTCGGACGCGATCACCCGGCCGAGCCGCTCGGCGAGGTCGACCACCCGCTGGGCCTCGGGCACGTCCTCCACGAGGACCGCGAACTCGTCCCCGCCCCAGCGGGCGAGCGTGGCGTTGGTACCCAGCTCCCCGCGCAGGCGGCGGGCCGCCTGCCCCAGCATGTGGTCGCCGCGCACGTGCCCGGCGGAGTCGTTGACGGCCGTGAACCCGTCCAGGTCCAGGAAGATCACCGCGACGTCGACCGAGGGGTCCTCGCTCATCGCCCGGTGCGCCAGCACGTCGCTCGCCCGCTCCTCCAGGTAGGCGCGGTTGGGCAGGCCCGTGACGCCGTCGTGGAAGGTCAGGTGCTCGACCTCGTCCTGGAGCGCGACCTGGGCACTGATGTCGCTGGTGGTCACCAGAAGACGGTCCGGCTCTCCCGGCTGCTCGTACAGGGAGATCGTCGAGGACGTGTGCCGCCAGGTGCCGTCCGCCGCGCGCACCCGCAGGCGCAGGTGGACGCCCTGGCTCGCGCGCTCGGTGAACAGTTCCTTGACGGCCTTGGTCCTCGCCAGGTCCTCGGGGTGGATGAGCGTGGTCACCGGGGCCGCCAGGACGTCGTCCAGCCGGTACCCGAACGCCTCGGCCGTGCCCGGGCTCATGTAGTAGACACCGCCGTCGCGGTCCAGGACGAGGATCACGTCGCCGCTGTTGCGGGCCAGCTCGTTGAAGTGGCCCTCGCGGTTGCGGACCATGCGGGCGAGCGTGGAGTTCTCCTCCAGCATCCCGACGACCCGCAGCAGCAGGACCAGCACCGCCGTGCCCGCGGCGAGCGGCAGCACCGGGGCGACGTCCGGCAGGCGCAGCGCGGCGACGGTGAGCACCACCGTGGCGGCGAACACCGACGCCACCGCGGCGATCTCCGGAGCGAACCGGTACAGGCCCCGGCCGGTGATCCTGCGGGGCGACGCGCCCGGCCGGTGCTCCACCAGCCAGGGAAGCGCGCCCAGCAGGGCGAAGCCGAGGAAGCGCACCGGCTGTTCGAGGCCGCCCGCCACCGGCGGACCGGTGAGGCGCGTCACCGCGCCGACCATGTCCGAGGCGGCGATGACCACCAGCGCGCCGATCGCGACCAGCACGGCGCGCCGGGTGCTGTGCGGCGACATGAACACCAGCGGAACCAACAGGCACAGCACCACGATGTCGGCGACCGGGTACACCAGGGCGAACCCGAGGAACCCGGCCCCCTCGCCCAGTTCCTCGTACAACGGCGAGAAGAGCAGAATCCACACCACCGAGAAGACGGCGGCGGCGCACACGTAGCTGTCGATGATGTGCCGGAGAGCCGTCCGCAGGCCGCCCGGCCAGGGCGCGAAGCGGGTGAATCCGATCACGAAGAGTGGCAGCGCGGCGAGCGCGAACAGGTCACCCAGGGTGAGCGAGAGGAAGGAGGCCCCGCTGAGGGAACGTGTGATGGCGTGGGTGATCCCGCCCGCGCACCAGGCCAACGCGGCCAGCCCGAGGAAGCGCAGTGCGGCGGGCCCGTCCGCCCCGTCCACGTGGGCCGCGCGGTCGGCTCCGGTCCGGGCCCAGCGCCGCGAGGCGTACAGCAGGGAGATTCCGGCCGCACCCGCCACCACGGCGGTGGGCCATTGACCCAGTGACGCGGTCAGGGTGGACTCGCCCGCCGGGACGAGGGTTCCCACCAGGTAGAGCACGAAGAGCGCGCCCAACCCGAACAGCCCCAGTCGGCGTTCCCTGGTTCCCATCACCGGCCTCCCAGCGGGTGCGCGGCGACCCGAACGGCTCCCGGCCGCGGTCGCGCCGTCTCCTCGAACATGGAGCACCCACCTCGTGATCACTCGCGTCAGGCGCGGCGCCGTGCCGCACCGGGGGTCGCCGCCCAGGGATGTCGCGGGACCGGGACGAACGGCCTCAGGGCGGGGCCGGCGGACCGGACTCACCCCGTGCGTGGACACCCTACGCAACCAAGGTCACACAGCGATTGAGGACCGGACGAGAGATGACGACAGAACGATCACCGTGGGTGAGCACCCCGGGGGTCCACCGCCCCGAAGGGGGAGCGGCGCCGCGCGGACCGAGGTCCCCACCACCAGCCCGTTCCGGCACACCTGGGCACCGCCCTGTTGATCGGGCAGGCCGACTCCCACCAGGCGGTCCGGGACTGGGCCGAACACCTGGGCGCCCGTGTGG
>NZ_JBEYHA010000052.1:0-37380 GCF_040635075.1 Nocardiopsis sp. NPDC007018 | reverse complement strand
GCCGTTGGGCGAGCGCACGACGCGCTCGAACTCCAGGTCGGTGACGTCGGTGTCGAAGGTCCGCGCGACCCCGGTGGCCAGGTAGTAGCCGCCGGCGCCGCTACTACGGCCGGTCCAGGGTGAGGTCGGCGCGGTCGAACGCGGCCACGGCGTCCTCCATCGCGCCCGCGTCGTTGGCCAGAATCCCGTTGTAGGGGTTGCCCATGAACAACAGCAGCACGATCGTGCCGAAGACGAACACCAGGTTCACCGCGGCCCAGAAGTAGGCGGGCCCGGACCCCTTCCGGATCATCGCGAACGGCAGCACCGCGATCACCACGGCCGTCAGCGCCGAGATGGCCAACAGGGCGCTCGGGATCTGGTCCTCGGCCGCGTCGGCGCGCTGACTCCGCGCGTCGCTGAGCTTGGTGACCTCCTGCCGGGCGGTCAGCCGGTCCAGGCCGTCGCCGGTGTCCGACACCGACAGGCCCCGCACCGACCCGGCGAGCAGTGCCAGGTCGTCGTCGCCGCCGGGGCTGAGTTCGCCCTGCGACTCCATCAGGGGCCAGTCGTCCTCGATCACCGTCTCCATGTAGGTGCGCAGCTGGACGCGCACCTGTTCGCCCTCGGCCCCCGGGATCGCGGTGCTGCTCCAGTACAGGGCCTGGGCCGCGCCGGCCTCGGCGATCATGTCGTCCTCGGCCGACTTGTAGTCCTCCCACCCGATGACCACCGCCATTGCCGCGGCGACCAGGTACAGCGACAGCACGCACGGCGCGATGACGACGCCCACCGCGCCACCGGCCGTGTCACCGGTGAGTTGGTAGCGCCGGGCGGCCAGGACGGCGCCGCCGACCATGACGGCCAGAACGGCCACGAGGGAGAGGATGACGGACAACGTGAGCATGTGGTTTTCCCGGATTCTCGGCAGAGGACGGACCATCCTTAGCACGCGGCACCGCGCCCCTTTCGGGGAAATCCGAAAGCGTCACCGGGCCGTGGCCGCCTCCACCGGAGACCTTTCGCCCATGTCCTGACCTGCCCGGACACATCCCCCGCACCGAACCCGCCGTGCCGGGTCGGGCGGCGGGACACGCGAAGAGGGTGCGGACACCGCGGTGTCCGCACCCTCTCGGGAGGTGACCGGCCGAGTGGAGGGGTCGGCCGGTCGGGGGGAGCGCTACTTCTCCAGGCGGTTCAGCAGCGCGTGGTACTCGTCCCAGAGCTCGCTGGGCAGCTGGTCACCGAAGGTCGCGAAGAACTCGGGGACCAGGGCGGCCTCCTTCTTCCAGACCTCCGTGTCGACGTCGAGGACGAACTCCATGTCCTCGGCGGAGACGTCCAGGCCCTCGGTGTCGATGCCGTCCGCCGTCGGCAGGTAGCCGATGGGGGTCTCGACCGCGGCGGCCTCGCCCTCCAGGCGGTCGACGATCCACTTGATGACCCGGCTGTTCTCGCCGAAGCCCGGCCACACGATCTTGCCGTCGGCGTTCTTCTTGAACCAGTTGACGTAGAAGATCTTCGGCAGCTTGGAGGCGTCGGCCTGCTTGCCGACCCGCACCCAGTGGGCGAAGTAGTCGCCCATGTTGTAACCGCAGAAGGGCAGCATCGCGAACGGGTCGCGGCGCAGCTCGCCGACCGAGCCCTCCTGGGCGGCGGTCTTCTCCGAGGAGACGTTGGCGCCCAGGTACACGCCGTGCTGCCAGCTGAAGGACTCGGACACCAGCGGCACCGCGGTGGCGCGACGGCCGCCGAAGAGGATCGCGGAGATCGGGACGCCGGCCGGGTCCTCCCACTCGTCGGCGATGGTCGGGGCCTGCCCCGCCGGGGTCGTGAAACGGGAGTTCGGGTGGGCGGCGGGCTCCGGGGACTCGGGGGTCCACGGCCGGCCCTTCCAGTCGGTGAGGCGCGCCGGGGGCTCCTCGGTCAGGCCCTCCCACCACACGTCGCCGTCCTCGGTGAGCGCGACGTTGGTGAAGATGCTGTTGCCGTGGAGGGTCTCCACCGCATTGGCGTTGGTCTTGGCGCCGGTGCCGGGCGCGACGCCGAAGAAGCCCGCCTCGGGGTTGATGGCGCGCAGCTGTCCGTCGGCGCCGAAGCGCATCCAGGCGATGTCGTCGCCGACGGTCTCGACCTTCCAGCCGGGGATGGTCGGCTGGAGCATGGCCAGGTTGGTCTTGCCGCAGGCGCTCGGGAACGCGGCGGCGACGTAGTGGGACTTCCCCGCGGGGGAGGTCACCTTGAGGATGAGCATGTGCTCGGCGAGCCAGCCCTCGTCGCGGGCCATCACCGAGGCGATGCGCAGCGCGTAGCACTTCTTGCCGAGCAGGGCGTTGCCGCCGTAGCCGGAACCGTAGGACCAGATCTCACGGGTCTCGGGGAAGTGCGAGATGTACTTGGTGGAGTTGCAGGGCCAGGCGACGTCCTGCTGGCCGGGCTCCAGAGGGGCGCCGACGGAGTGGACGGCCTTGACGAACTCGCCGCGCTCCTCGATGAGGCGCAGGGCGGCGGCGCCCATGCGGGCCATGATGCGCATGGAGACGACGACGTACGCGGAGTCGGTGATCTCGACACCGAGCTGGGAGATGTCGCCGCCGAGCGGGCCCATGCAGAAGGGCACGACGTACATGGTGCGGCCGCGCATGGAGCCCTTGAAGACCTCGCCGAAGGTGGCGCGCATCTCGTCGGGGGCGATCCAGTTGTTGGTGGGACCGGCGTCCTCCTCGCGCTCGGAGCAGATGAAGGTGCGGTCCTCGACGCGGGCGACGTCGGTCGGGTCCGACGTGCAGTAGAAGCTGTTGGGGCGCTTCTCGGAGTTGAGGCGGGTGAAGGTGCCCTGCTCGACCAGCTGGTCGGTCAGGCGGGTCCACTCCTCCTCGGAGCCGTCGCACCAGACGACCTCGTCCGGCTGGGTGAGCTCAGCGACCTCACGGACCCAGGAGACGAGTTCCTCGTTCTTGGTCGGGGCGGCGCCCACATCGGTACCCACGTCAGCAGTCACAACGGCTCCTCATCGAATTACGAGATCCCTCGCATCATGAACGACGACCGCCGAAGCTGACCAATTGGACTAGGCCAATGGTCTATACGGCCCCCATGGAGGGAACCGATTCCGCTGCACAGCAAGGGATTCGAGGAGTTCGGGTACGTGCCGGAACACCTCCGCGTGGACCGCGCTCCGGCACTGTTCGGAGCCGGTTTCGCCCGTACCGGGGGCGGAATCGGCGCCCGCACCGACACACGGTGCTGTTCGTCACACAACGGACGGGATGCGCCGAACCCCAGGAATAGACCTCTGTCGCGCGGCGGGGCGCTCAGCGGAGGATGGCGACCGGCCCCCGGGCCCCGTGCAGGACCGAGTGGCTGACCGAACCGAGCAGCAGCCCCCGGAAGCCTCCTCGCCCCCGCGATCCCACCACGATGAGGTCGGCGGGGGTGGCCTCCTCCAGTAGGGCGACGACCGGGTGCGCGCGCACCACGCGGGTGTGGACGCGCACCTCGGGGTGGAGCAGCCGCAGGTCGGCGAGTTCCTCCTCCAGCGCGTGCCGGGCCGCCTCGGCCGCGGTGGCGTCGTCGAACAGTTCCGGCGGGATCGGGCCGGTGGCCGCCGCGAAGGCGACCAGGGGCTGCCAGGCGCTCACCGCGACCAGGTCGGCGTCGGCGAATGCCGCCTGGGAGAAGGCGAACTCCATGGCGTGGCGGCTGGGCCCGGAACCGTCCACCCCCACGATGACGCGGCTGCGGACCCCGTGCGCGGAGGCGTGGTCGCGCGGCAGCACGACCACCGGAACCGGGGAACGGGCGGCCAGCTCGATGCCAACCGACCCCACGAACGCGGCGGCGATCCCGCTCAGCCCGCGCGAGCCCACCACCACGGCCACCGCGTCGGGGGCGGAGGCTTCGGCGACCAGGGCGTCGGCCGGGCGGGCGTGGGAGAGACGGGTCTGGACGGACAGTTCGGGGAACAGCCGGGACGTCCAGTCGCCCGCGCGGTCGAGCAGGAGTCGGGCGCCCGCCCCGGCGCCGCCCCCGGTGTGTTCCCCAGCGCCGTCCCAGACTCCGAAGTCGTCGGCGGAGACCGGGCCCGCCGCGGCGACGATCCGTACCCCGAGACCACGGAGCGCGGCCTGGTGAGCGGACCACTCCAGGGCGTGCCTGCTGGAGTCGGTGCCGTCCACCCCCACGATCACCCAACGCGCCGTGGCTGCGCCGTTCATCACGTGCGCCCTTCCGTAGGTCGTCGATACCCGTGCGGTTGCCGGACCTACCGGCCGGTGTCCCGCGGTGTTCCACGATGATGCCGCTCGAACACACACCCGTGGATAACAGTGCCGCCGCGAGTTGACCGACACGGGGTGCCGGAACGAACCGTGTTCCGTCGGCGACGGAACGTATGGGCGCGTCGGCGCGTCATAGGAAACGACACGAGTTCCGCCGTGGAGACTGGGGGCGCGATGCCTGACTCGAACAGCGCGACACTGCACTGGGACCACCGGGACGGCCGGGTCGCCGCCGTGGCCGCCGCCGTCGTCTACAGCCTGTGGACCGTGGAGGTCCTACTCCCCGCCGGTTCCGGGGTGCCCTCAGGGGCCCTCGCCGACCCCCACTCCGCCCTCGGTCAGTTCCTCGACAGCGCGTACCGGACCGCCGCGATCCTGGTGGCCCTCGCCGCCGGGCTGGGCCTGGCGCTGGGGGCCCGGCGTCCGCGCCGCTGGCTCACGCTGTCCTGGTGGTCGATGGCCGTCTTCGGCGCCGCGTCGTTGGCCGCCTCCCTGCTGCCCGGCCGGTGCGTGGTGTCCACCGACGCCGCCTGCACCGTGGAGTCCCTGGTGGAGGGGGTGGAGGGGGCGACGGCGGCGCAGCCGGTGCTGGCCGTGGTCGCCACCCTGGCCGCCCTGGTGGCCTCCGCCGCGCTGACGCTGGACCGCAGGGACGCCGGGGACCGCGCCTGGGCGGTCCTGGCGGTGATCACCGTCGCGCAGGCTGCGGCCGCCGCGGCGGTCCTGGTGCTGGCCGCGCTGGTGTTCGCGGCCTCCGGGGACGGTGCGCCCGGGGTCGCCCTCGGCCTGGCCGAACGCGCCCATCTGGTGACGGTGGCGCTGTGGCTGCTGGCCGCGGGGGTCGTACCGGGGCAGTGGAAGCGCGATCGCCGTCTCCGGACCACGGGCCACCCGACCCGCTGACCGGTGCTCCTTCCGGCGCTCGGCCGGGCGCGGGCCCTGGGCGGGACCGCCCCGCAGCGCTGCGCGGGCGCGGGGCCCACAAGGCTGGGGCACCCCCGGCCCGGGCCGACCCGGCCCGGGGGGACGGGGTTCGGGCCCGCGCGGGTCCCGGGGCCGCGGTACCCGCCATCTCGTGACTCTCACGCGGACCGCTCCGCCTCCCCGAGCACGTGGCCCCGCCACTCCGTGTAGGCCTCCAGCGCGGCCCGGGTCCCGGCGGCCTCCGGCCCCAGGACGGTGGCACACCCCCGGTAGAGGTCGCCGAGCTCGGCCAGGGCGGTGGCCGCGTCCGAGCGCAGGGTGATCACGAACGCCCGGAACATCACGGTCAGCCCGTGGTCGGGCCCCATCACCAGGCCGAACTCGTCGAACAGCTCGGTGAGCCGCCGCTGTCCCTCCTCCCCCGTGAGATCGCCCTGGGCGGCCAGGCGCAGACGGACCAGCAGCACGTTGGGGTGCGACGGCCCCAGTTCCGGCTCCCAGAGCTCGCGCAGACGCTCGTGGACGGCACCCACCCGGCAGTCGCCCCGGGCCTCCATGACCTGCGCGCGGGCGAACAGGGTCGCGGGGTGGTCGTCCCCGTGCAACCGCCTCAGATCGGGCAGCAGCGCCCCCGCCTCGGCGAGCGCCCCGTCCGGGTCCCCCGCGGTCACACGGGCCACAGTGGTCAGGAACCGGGCCTCCACGGTGGACTCGTGACCGGTTCCCAGCACGCGCGCGAGGGCTCCGGTCGCCCCCGCGACCACCGCCCCCGCCGCCTCCGGGTCGCCCAACAGGAACAGCAGGCGCGCCCGACCGACCCGCGCCAGCAGGGTCAGGCGGTGGTCAGGAGCCAGGTGGCGCTCCAGGTCAGGCAGGAGGTCCGCGTAGTCGCGGTCGGCGCCGAGCAGGTCACCGGCGTCCGTACGGTGCTCGGCGAGCAGGCGGCGGGTGTTGAGGACCTCCCGGTGGTGCTCGGGCTGGACCGCCCGCCGGGCCGCGAGCAGGTCCTCCCCGGCCCGGACCGCCCCGACGTGGTCCCCCGCCCGGGACCGCCAGCGCACCAGGAGTACCCGGGCCGCCAGGGTGTCGGGGTGTCCCGGCCCGTGGACGCGTTCGCGGGCGGCGACCTGGTCCGCGCAGGCCCGGGCCGCGCTGGTGGCGTCGCCCGCCCGGGCGTGCCAGCGGATCAGCTCCGCTCGGGCCTCCAGGACGTCCTCGTGGTTGGGACCGAGCGCCCGGCGCTGGCGGACGAGGAGGCGCGCGTAGGCCGCCACGGTCGCGTCGACCCGGTCGGTCTTCCCCGTCCACCAGGCGAACCGCTCGAAGGCGGCCAGCGCCCCCGGGTCGTCGGCGCCCCGGGCCAGCTCGACCGCCTCCGCCAACCGCCGGTAGCTGTCGGCGGCCAGGTCGGTGAGGTCGGACTCGCCCCACAGGCGGGCGATCTCCGCTTGGAGCGCCAGCATGCGCGGGTGTAGCGGTCCGGCGGTGTCCGACAGCCGTCCCGCCGCGCCGCTCAGCGCGATGGCCGCCCCGGCCGGGTCCCCCTGTCCCTCCCGGCACAGGGCCAGGTGCACCCGCAGGCTGAGGGTGTCGGGGTGGTCGGCGCCGAACCGCTCCTCCGCCTCCGCGCACAGCGCCTCCAGTTCGTCGGCCGCGCCGCGTCCGACCGCCCCCCGCACCCGCCGGTCGAAACCCGGGTCGCCGGTGCCGACCGGTTCCCGCAGGTCGTCCAGGACCACACCCCTCATGCCGTTCCCCCTTCCGCGCGTGTGTCCGCACCAGGTCCGACGGCGGGGGCGGGCGCGGGGTTGCACCCGTCTTCGCGTTCCGCCCGTCCCGGGGGCGGGACGGCGGGACGGGTCAGCCGAGCGCGTCGGGCAGGGGGCGGGCGTGCACGACGTACAAGGAGCTCACCGCGCGGGTGAGGACCACGTACAGCCGGTTCACGCCGCGCTCCTCGGCCTCCGCGATCGCGGCGGGCTCGGCGACCACCACCGCGTCGAACTCCAGTCCCTTGGCCAGGCTGGCGGGGACCGCCACCAGCCGGGCACCGTCCATGCCGGCCTCTCCCAGGAGCGGGGCGTCCACCCCCGCCGCTTCCAGGGCCTCGCGCAGTCCGGTCAGCTGGTGGTCGGCGGCGATCAGCCCCACCGAGCCCTCTCCCGTGAGCGCGTCCCGGCAGGCCTCGGCGACACCCGCGACGACGTCCCCCTCGGCCGGGAGCAGCCGGAGGGCGCCCGGCGAACGCCGCACCGCCACCGGAGCCCCCAGACCGGGGGCGATGGACGGCAGGAGGCGTGCGGCGAAGTCGATGATCTGCGCCGGAACCCGGTAGCCCCGGTTCAGGGCGTGCAGGTGGCCGGTGGGCTTTCCCAGGTGTTCCAACAGCGTGCTCCAGCTCCGGGCCGCCGAGGGGCTGGTGCCCTGGGCCACGTCGCCCAGCACGGTGAGCGAACCGGAACCGGCGCGGCGGCCGATCGCACGGCACTGCATGGGGCTCAGGTCCTGGGCCTCGTCCACGACCACGTGGCCCAGCCCCGGGACCCGTTCGATCAGCGCCGCCGCCTCGTCCACCAGGGCCAGGTCCTCTTCGGACCACCGCGCCGACTTGGGGCCGCGCGGGTTCCCGGGCAGCAGCAGGGTCCGCTGTTCCTCGGGGCTGAGCAGGCCGTCGGCGGCGCGGGCCAGGCGTTCGGGGTCGGTGAGCAGGCCCAGGACCAGCCGGAGCGGGTCCGCCTTGGGCCACAGGGCCGTGACGGCCGCCCGTACCGCCGGGTCGCGGCGCACCCGCGTGTGGGTGCGGTCGTCACAGACCTGCCCCTCGGCCTCCATAAGGCTCAGGACGGCGTGCGCCATGCGGTGGGACAGCAGCTCGCGCCCCGAGCCGTAGGCAACACCGCGCTCGGACAGCTCGTCGAGGAGGGGGCGCAGGTCCTCCGGATAGAGCCGATAGCGGCGTGCGCCCTGGCGCACCACCACGGCCTCCTGCGGGGTGCGCAGGTGCGACCACAGGTCACGGCGGAGCACCTCGGCCATGACGGCCGATCCCTTGGTGCGGGCCGCCTCGGGGGTCTCCGTACGGCGCACCCACCCCTGGGCGGGACGCGACCGCTCCGGCAGGTCCCGGGTGAGGAGCTCGTTGACGGTGGTCTGGTGCACGTCCACCTCTCCGAGCGCGGGGAGCACGTCCTGGATGTAGGAGAGGAACGACCGGTTGGGGCCGACGATCGCCACACCGTAGC
The DNA here is from genome assembly GCF_040635075.1 of Nocardiopsis sp. NPDC007018. Taxonomy (NCBI): domain Bacteria; kingdom Bacillati; phylum Actinomycetota; class Actinomycetes; order Streptosporangiales; family Nocardiopsidaceae; genus Nocardiopsis; species Nocardiopsis sp. NPDC007018. The sequence continues at coordinate 28,955 of NZ_JBEYHA010000052.1, read as the reverse complement.
GGGAGAGGCGTTCGCGCTCGCTGTACAGCAGGAAGGCGATGCGGTGCAGGCCCACGGCGGTCTTGCCGGTGCCGGGCGCGCCCTGCACGCACAGGGTGGTCTCCAGGGGAGCGCGGACCAGCACGTCCTGTTCGGGCTGGATCGTGGCGACGATGTCCCGCATGGGGCCGGTGCGCGGGCGCTCGATCTCGGAGTCGAGGAGCTGGCTGCCCGGAGAGGCCTCGGGGGCCCGGGCTCCGGCCATGAGGTCCTCGTCCTCGAAGGCGGTGAGGACCGACTCCGGCTCGCCGTCCTCGCCGACGACGGTGCCGAACCCGTAGCGGCGGCGGACCCGCACGGCCATGCGATCGGCGGGGGAGGCCTGGTAGTAGGCGACGCTGATCGGGGCCCGCCAGTCGAGGACGACGGGGCGGCCGTGGCCGTCGTGCACATGGCGGCGGCCGATGTGGATGCGGTCGGGTTCGTCGGCGGGGCCGTGCGGGGACCGGTCGTCGGGGACGTCGTCGAGGAAGACCGTTCCGGGCTCGAAGTCCATGCGCCCGAAGTACAGCGGGGCACCGGGGATGTCGGCCAGCGCGGCCAGCCGCCGTTCGCGGCCGCGGCGCAGGGCGGCGTCGGTGACCTTGTCCTTGGCGGCGTCGCCGAAGAGGAGCTCGGTGGCGTCGACCGTCTCGCGCATGCGGCGCAGTGCGGTGCGAGCGTCGGCGAGCGCGCGCCTCTCGGCGGCGATCTCCGGGTCCGCGGGTACGGCTGAGGAATCGATGGTGGTCATGGCGGACCTCGTGGTTCGGTGGGACGGGACGCGGCCTCACGCGTGCGCGCGGTCCCGCCCCGGTCGCCGCGAGGGCCCGGTTCGTTCCGATCCATGAGCGCGCACCACGCCCGGACGGGGCGGTGATGCCGAACCCGTGAGCCTACCCGAGGAGAGCGCTCCGGGGGCCCGGTTCCCCGGCCCGGGGGAACCGGGCTCACGGCTACCAGACGTCGGCGCGGTCCGGCACGAGCATCGCCTCCCGGACCGAGTCCCAGCGGACCCGGCCCAGTCCCCCGCCGGTCTCGACGTCCTCGACGACGGCGTCGATGGTGCGGCGGTCGTACTCGTCGGTGAGTTCGACGCCGCCGTCCCGGTAGTCGGAGACCAGCCCGACGACGTACTGGCGCAGGTCGGAGACGCCCCTGCGGGCGGCGGCGCGGGCCTGCTTGTCCCATCGGGCGTCATGCGGAATCCATGACGCGACGACCTCGGTGGGGGTGGGGACGTACTCGTTAGGAGTGGCCATAGGGTCACGGTAACCATGAGGCGGGGAGCACGGGGCCGTTCACCGGATTGTCGGGCCCCCGCCCCGGCCGACGGGGCGGGGGTGCCGGGTCAGGTCTTGCGCAGCCGCACCCGGCTGACCCGGTGGTCGTCGCCCTTGAACAGGACGAGGGTGGCCCGGCCGCGCGTGGGGCGGATGTTCTCCACGAGGTTGACCTCGTTGATGGTCTGCCACGTGTTGGCCGCGAACCCCATCGCCTCGTTCTCGTCGATGGTCGTGGCCATGTGGTGGAAATAGGAGCGCGGGTCGGAGAAGGCGGTGCGTCGCAGCTCCCGGAACCGGTCCAGGTACCAGCTGCGGACGCTCTCCACCTTGGCGTCCACGTAGATGGAGTAGTCGAAGAAGTCGGCGACGGCCAGGCGTCCGGCGGTCGCGGGCTGGAGCACGTTGATGCCCTCGACGATGAGGATGTCGGGGCGGTGCACGGTCTGCCGCTCACCGGGCACGACGTCGTAGTGCAGGTGCGAGTAGACGGGGATGTCGAGGCGGTCCGCGCCGGCCTTCATCTCCGACACGAACCTCACCAGGGCGCGCCGGTCGTAGCTCTCCGGAAATCCCTTGCGGCGCATGAGCCCGCGCGACTGGAGGACGGCGTTCGGGTGAAGGAAGTTGTCCGTACTGACGAGCTCGACGTCCGGGTGGTTGGGCCACTGGGCGAGCAGGGAGCGCAGCAGGCGGGCGGTGGTGGACTTGCCCACGGCGACGCTGCCCGCCACGCCGATGATGAACGGCGACGGCCGGTCGGACTCCCCGAGGAAGGCGCGCACCGCCGCGTGCCGCTGCTGGGTGGCGCCCACGTAGAGGTTCAGCAGCCGCGACAGGGGCAGGTAGATGTCGCGGACCTCGTCGAGGGAGGTGGGGTCGTTGGTACCCCGTAGGTCGCTGAGGTCGGCCTCGGTCAGGGACAGGGGTGTGGAGGCCCGGAGGGCGGCCCAGGCCGCGCGGTCCAGTTCCACGTACGGCGAGGAGATGCCGTTCTTCGTCGCGTGAGACACGGTTGACCACCTTAGACGAGGCGCTCCCCCACTCCGGGCAGCCGGTCCCCCGATTGTCCGGTGGCGGAGGGCGCGGGTGCCCGACACCACACGTTCACGCGGACGACACGCAAGGTTTTTCGCACGGGTTCGCGGCGGTCCGTCCCGACCCCACTCGACGCTCTCTCCCACCCTCCCACCTGCGTGGTATACCCCGCATACACCAAATGGTCTATACCGCCACCTGGGAAAACAATCAGTGGTATGAACCACTGGTTGGTCGATTCCGGACATCTTTTGGCCTACGCTGGCGGCCATGTGCGGAATCGTTGGCTACGTCGGGCCGCAACCGGCGCTAGAGGTCGTCGTGGACGGCCTCGCGAGGTTGGAGTACCGCGGATATGACTCCGCGGGTGTCGCTGTGCTGGGCGAGGGGGCCCTGCGCTCCGAGAAACGGGCGGGCAAACTCGCCAACCTGCGCCAGGCCCTGGAGGACCACCCGGTCTCCGGCGACGGCGCCGGGATCGGTCACACCCGTTGGGCCACGCACGGCGCGCCCAACGACGTGAACGCCCACCCCCACGTCGACAACGGCCAAAGGGTGGCGGTCGTCCACAACGGCATCATCGAGAACTTCGCCGCGCTCCGCATGGAGCTGGAGGAGCAGGGCTGCAAGTTCCTGTCCGAGACCGACACCGAGGTCTCCTCCCACCTGCTCAGCAAGGAGCTGGAGCGGCGCGGCGACGGCGACCTGGCCGGGGCCATGCGCTCCGTGTGCCGGCGTCTGGAGGGCGCCTTCACCCTGGTGGCCGTCTCCACCGACGACCCGGGCCTGGTCGTCGCGGCCCGCCGCAACTCGCCGCTGGTCGTCGGCCGGGGCGAGGGGGAGAACTTCCTCGCCAGCGACGTGGCGGCGTTCATCGCCCACACGCGTGAGGCGGTCGAGCTCGGTCAGGACCAGGTCGTGGAGCTGCGCGCCGACTCCGTGGTCGTCACCGACTACGACGGCAACCCGGTGGACGTGCGCGAGTACCACGTGGACTGGGACGCGTCGGCCGCCGAGAAGGACGGCTTCGACTACTTCATGCTCAAGGAGATCGTCGAGCAGCCCAAGGCGGTCGCCGACACCCTCCTGGGCCGGGTCTCCGTCGACGGACAGCTCACCCTGGACGAGATGCGGCTGACCCCCGCCGAGCTGCGGTCGGTCGAGAAGATCGTCATCATCGCGTGCGGCACGTCGTACCACGCGGGCCTGATCGCCAAGTACGCGATCGAGCACTGGTGCCGGGTCCCCTGCGAGGTGGAGGTCGCGAGCGAGTTCCGCTACCGCGACCCGATCCTGGACCAGCAGACCCTGGTCATCGCCATCTCGCAGTCCGGCGAGAGCATGGACACCCTGATGGCGGTCCGCTACGCCCGCGAGCAGCGCGCCCGTGTGCTGGCGATCTGCAACGTCAACGGCTCCACGATCCCGCGCGAGTCCGACGGCGTGCTGTACACGCACGCCGGGCCGGAGGTCGGGGTGGCCGCCACCAAGACGTTCCTCACCCAGCTGGCCGCCTGCTACCTGGTCGGGCTCTATTTGGCCCAGGTGCGCGGGATGAAGTTCGGCGACGAGATCAACGCCGTGATCGCGCAGCTGGCCACCATGCCGGAGCAGATCGAACGGGTCCTGGAGACGGTGGAGCCCGTCCGCGAGCTGGCCCGTTCGCTGGCCGACGCCGACACCGTGCTGTTCCTCGGCCGCCACGTGGGCTTCCCGGTGGCGATGGAGGGCGCGCTCAAGCTCAAGGAGCTGGCGTACATGCACGCCGAGGCGTTCGCCGCCGGTGAGCTCAAGCACGGCCCGATCGCGCTGATCGAGGACGACCTGCCCGTGGTCGTCGTGGTGCCCTCGCCCAAGGGGCGCAGCGTGCTGCACGACAAGATCGTCTCGAACATCCAGGAGGTGCGCGCCCGCGGCGCCCGCACCATCGTGATCGCCGAGGAGGGCGACGAGTCGGTGCGTCCGTACTCGGACGTGCTCATCGAGATCCCGGCGGTGCCGACCCTGCTCCAGCCGATCGTCTCGACGATCCCGATGCAGGTGTTCGCGTGCGAGCTCGCCCTGGCCAAGGGCAATGACGTGGACCAGCCCCGCAACCTCGCCAAGAGCGTGACCGTGGAGTAGGCCGGGACGTCTCCGGGTTCGGGGGCGCGTCGCACGGGCAACCCCCGGCGGCGCGCCCCGTTCGCGTACGGGCCCGGGCGGTCAGCGCAGGGCGTGCGCCTCGTGGCTGGCCAGGGCCAGCTCCGCGTTGGCGTGGGTGGGCAGGGTGCCGTACAGGTCCAGGACGTCCAGGATGCGCCTCAGCTGCCGTGGCGGGCTCGCCACCAGCAGGTGGCGCTGGGCGCCGGAGGCGACCCGTACGGCGCCGACCAGCGCGTTCACTCCGGAGGCGTCGATGAACCCCACCCCGGACAGATCGACGACCGTGCAGTGCTCGACCACCGAGGAGGCCAACCGGGCGAACACGCCCTCGGCCGTGGCGATGTCGATCTCGCCCTTCAGGTGGACGACGACCACGCCGTCGCAGCGGAAGCGCTCCTGGTCCGGGTCGGTAACGGCCACGCCTTACTCCCGTGTTCGGGGTCGGTGGGGTCTGCCTGGGGCTGCCGGACAAATACCGACATGCACTGACAGCCTACTTGGCGCGCCCGCTCCCGGAGTCGTGCCGGGCGAGGGCGCCGTCCGTTCGACGCGGTCATCGCGCGGGCTCAGAACGGATCGGAACCGCAGATCGCCCACACGACCTTGCCGTGGTCGTCGAGGGGGCTCCATCCCCATTCGCGACTGAAGGCCGCGACCAGGCCCAGGCCGCGCCCCGACTCGGCGAAGTGGTGGGCCTCGGAGTTGACCGGACCGTGCGGGCTGGGGTCGGCCACCATGCACACCACCGCGTTCTCCCAGGGCAGCGGCCGCAGTTGGAGCGTGACCCGCGTGCGCTCGGGGCGACCGCCGGCCACAGCGTGCCTACAGGCGTTGCCGACCAGCTCGGAGATGATGAGCCGGACGTCCTCGGAGAGCCAGGGAACACCCCAGGTGGTCAGGTTCGCGGCCCCGAACTCGCGCGCGGAGCGGACCGACTCGGGCACCGCTCCGTAGGCGGCGGCCGCACCACCGGGGACGCATCTGCTCTCCCCGATACCGAGCCCGCCGAGCGAGGGGTCCCACCATCCGGGCCGCGCCGCCTCGGGCGGGCGTGTCCGGGAGGGGCGGCTCCGGGGTATCCGGGAGAGCGGTTCCGAGGGCACCAGCTCTGTGTTCATCACGGTCCTCACGGGTGATGTCGGGTCGCGCGTTCGGGCCTGTGCCACACTCTGCCCCGGCGTGCGAGTTCCTTACAGACGCAAACCACGGATGCACGTGCAGCTCATCGCCCGGCAAGACTATAGGAACACTTGACCCTTTCGGTAGACCCGTTCGCGAAGAATTCGTCCGCGACCCTTCCGGGATTCTCGCCGGTACCCTTCACTGGGGCCCGAAACGGCACACGATCCCCCCTGTTCCGGAAGAACGTCGTCGGTATACTGAGCGGTCGCTCCCGCCAATACCACTCCATAGGGAGGCGAAGTGGCAGCAGACCCAACACCGAACCACCAGGTCACACAGGATTTCCTGGCCAATTCCAGTGGCGGCCCCACGGTGCTGCGCATTCTGCTCGGCACCCAGCTGCGGCGCCTGCGCCAGGAGAAGGGAATTTCCCGGGAGGACGCCGGATACGCCATCCGGGCGTCGCACGCCAAGATCAGCCGAATGGAGCTCGGTCAGGTCAGTTTCAAACACCGGGACGTCGACGACCTGCTGAAACTCTACGGAGTGAAGGAGCCCGAGCAGCGCGAGGCGCTCGTCGGGATGATCTCCAGCGCCAACGCGCAGGGCTGGTGGCACAAGTACGGCGACGTGCTGCCGCAGTGGTTCGGCGTCTACGTCGGCCTGGAGGAGGCCGCGTCGGTCATCCGCACCTTCGAGGTCCAGTTCGTGCCCGGCCTGCTCCAGACGGAGGGGTACGCCCGCTCGGTCATCCAGCTCTCCCGCACGGCCACCTCCGAGGAGGACGTGACCAGTCGCGTGAACATGCGCATGCACCGGCAACGGCGCTTCACCTCCGGTGAGGGTGATCCGCCGCGCCTGTGGGCGGTCATCGACGAGGCGGTCCTGCACCGACCCTTCGGTGGACCCGAGGTCATGCGCGAGCAGGTCGAGCACCTGCTGGAGATGGCCGACCGCCCCAACATCACCATCCAGATCGCGACGTTCGCCATGGGCGGCCACCCGGCGGCCGGCGGCCCGTTCAGCATCCTGCGGTTCCCCACGCCCCAGCTGCCCGACGTGGTCTACCTGGAGCAGTTGAGCAGCGCCCTGTACTTCGACAAGTTCGACGACACCAGCCGCTACGCCCAGACCATGGACCACCTGGCCACCCAGGCTCCCCTCCCGGGCCAGACCCCGGAGATCCTCCAGGACTTCCTCAAGCGCTACGGGGGCTGATACCGGCCACCCGCCCGGCAGCCACCCGAGGCGCTTCGTCCGGTGCCTGACGCTGCGTGACCCGCCTCCCGCGCGCACCCCGGTACCGCCGTCCGGACCCCCACCGCCCGCGACCCCGTGAACGCCCTGCGTACGCACGGGGTCGCGGGCGTGTCCGCCTTCGGCCACGACTGGGAAACAATCCCGGAACACCGAACCATCGGCGGCTCCGGAGCGTTAGGTCTGACATGCGGTTCCATCGGCGTGCCCACCGCGCGCCACCGGGGGGTTGATTACCGATGCAATCACTGATGCACGTGCATGCACTACGCTGTGGCCTCACAAGGGGACAAAGGGATCACCCGCCAACAAACCGTCTGTCCCTGGACAAGACGGATGGGAGCCGCGTGGGCGGGTCCGGCGTGGACGGCGTTCCGGAGCCGTTCGCGGACACCCCGCCAATCCCCGAACTTCCAGGAGGATGAGGATGCAACCGATCTACAACGGTGTCCCCGCGGACCGGTTGGAGGTCGCATGGACCAAGAGCAGCTGGAGCAACCCGGACGGCAACTGCGTGGAGGTCGCGACCCTGCCCGACGGCGACATCGCCGTCCGTAACTCCCGCGACCCGCGCGGCCCGGCGCTCGTCTACACGCCCGCCGAGATCCGGGCCTTCGTCCGGGGCGCCAAGACCGGCGACTTCGACGCCCTCCTCGACTGAACCGCGCGGCGCCCGGCCGCCGCGCGTCCCGCACCACCGACCCCGGACCCACTCCTCCGCGGACAGACCATTCCGGGACCCGTGTCCGCGCCGTCGGCCCCGTGGTCGACCCCCGTCCCACGGCGGCCTGTTACCGTCCACGACGCGGACACGGACGGAGCCCGGCACCCACCAGGGTGCCGGGCTCCGCTGTTCCCCGCCCTCTCGGAGACGGGCGGGACCACCGTCACAGACGGGTGGGGTCGACCAGACCGTTGGCGCCGACCGGAGCCGACTCCCACGGGAAGTGGGTGGCGCCGAGCGCGGGCTTGAGGTCGAACAGCCAGGCCGCCTTCTCGTCGTACTTGGCGAAGAACGGCTTGCCGACCAGCTCCGGGTCACGGGCCTGGATGAAGTGCAGGACGAAGACCTTCTCTCCCAAGATCTCCGTCACGCCGTCCACACAGACCTTGCCCGGGGTGGCCGACATCGAGGGGCCGCGCACGGTCCGGGCCAGGCCCGAGACCTTCTGGTAGGCGTCCCTGAAGATGTCGTGGGCCTCGGCCAGCGGCACCGCGAAGTAGTCCTGCGGGCCGGTGTCGCGCTCGACGAACATGTAGTAGGGCACCATGCCGTGGCGCAGGTGCGTCCGCCACATGTCCTCCCACGTGGCCGCGTCGTCGTTGATCGTGCGGATCAGCGGCGCCTGGGTGCGGATGACCGCCCCGGTCGCGCGGATGCGGCGCACGGCCTCCTGCACGAGCTCGGGCTTCATCTCGTTCGGGTGCGAGAAGTGGGCCATGAACGCGAGGTTCTTGCCCGAGGCCACGACCTTCTCGAACAGGCGGAGCGTGTCGTCCGCGTCCGGGTCGGTGGTGAAGCGCTGCGGCCAGTAGGCCAGCGCCTTCGTCCCGATGCGGATGGCCTCCAGGTGCTCGATCTCCAGCAGCGGCTCGATGTAGCGGGAGATGACCCCCTCGCCCATGATCATCGGGTCGCCGCCGGTGAACAGCACGCTGGTCACCTCGGGGTGCGAGCGCACGTACTCGACCATCTGGTCGATCTCGCCCGACGCGAACTTGAGGTCGGCGTCCCCGACGAACTGCGCCCAGCGGAAGCAGTAGGTGCAGTACGCGTGACAGGTCTGGCCCTGCTTCGGGAAGAAGAGGACCGTCTCCCGGTACTTGTGCTGGATGCCCGGGATGGGCTCCTCGTTGCCCGTGGTGGGCACGTTGAGGTCCATCTGGCCCGCCGGGTGCGGGTTCAGCTTGGCGCGGACCCGGTTGGCGGCCTCGTTGAGCTCCTTGCGACCGGCCCCGGAGCTGATGAGGTCGGCGATCCTGGAGACGTCGTCCGCGGGAAGCATGTCGGCCTGCGGGAAGACCAGGCGGTAGATCGGATCGTCGGGAGCGGCGTCCCAGTCGATCAGCTCGTCGACGACGTAGCTGTTGACTCGGAACGGCAGCACGTTGGCGACCGCCTTGACCGCGAGCTGCTCGTCAGCCGCGAGACCGGCTCGCGCCGTGAGCTCGTCAAGATGTTTCGTCGTGTAGGCACGAAACCGACGTCCAGCGGACGGGGACTGTGCCACGTCTGGCGTTACGCTCACGCCTCTCCTCTCCTGCTGTTGGACAGGGGCACTCCCCGGAAGGAGGGCAGCCCTGAACGGTGGCTCCGGCTTACGGGTACCGGGCGACCACCTGGGGATGAAAAACCAGTTATCGGCTGTGACCAGAGTGTTGTCTGCGACCCAGCCAGCGAGCGGATATACCCCGTCTAGGGGATTTGTACCCACTCCGCGTCATGTCCAGCCCTGACCTGGACATACAGGAAGTATCCTCGCATGAGTACACGAACCCGCCGTCCGCAGGCAGTGCGGGACCGACCCGATAGCGTGTCACCACACCACCCAGTGCCGCCCCGTGAGGGCTCCCCCGACCCTGCCGTGCGCCCGCGCCGAACCGGGCGAACGCCGGGCCGTCCCGCGCCCCGGCACCAACCGACCGTGTGAGGAAGCTGTGACTGGGACATCCGACGCGGAGGCACCGGCACCGCGTACGTCACCGCCGATCATCGCGGTGGACGCCATGGGCGGCGACAACGCCCCCAGAGAGGTCGTGCGCGGCGCCGTCATGGCCGTACGCGAACTGGGACTGCGGGTCCTGCTCGTGGGCCGCCGGACCGAGATCGCCGCCCAGCTCGCCGAGGAGGGCGCCCTGCGCGACATCCCGGTGGTGCACGCCGAGGACAACATCGCCATGCACGAGGGGGCCCTGGCCAGCTGGCGCAGGCCCCGCTCCAGCGCGGCGGTGGCCTGTCGGCTCATCCGCCGGGGCGACGCGGACGCCCTGGTCTCGGCGGGGTCGACCGGCGGCATCGTGGCCACGTCCACGGTGCGGCTGCGCACCCAGCCGGGCGTGCTCCGCCCGGCCCTCGCGGTAACGCTGCCGACCGGCCCGGTGCCGACGATCATGCTGGACGCCGGTGCCAACGCGGACGCCAAACCCGAGATGCTGGTGCAGTTCGCGCACCTGGGGTGCGCCTACGCGCAGACCGCGTTCGGAGTGGAACGGCCCCGCGTGGGCGTCCTGACCATCGGCTCCGAGCCGGGCAAGGGCAACAAGCTGATCCGCCGGGCCAGCGAGCTGCTCGCCACCGCCGGCGAGGGGTCGCAGACCCTGGACTTCCGCGGCAACGTCGAGGGCCACGACCTCCTCCTCGGAAAGGTGGACGTGGTGGTCACCGACGGACACAGCGGGAACGTGGCCCTCAAGACTATCGAGGGCACCGCCGCCTTCACGATGAACGCGCTCAAGGAGGCTCTCACGTCGTCCACGATGGCCAGGGCCGGGGCCGTGCTCCAACGCGGCGCCCTGCGCAGGCTCCGCGAGCGCTTCGACAGCGAGACCTACGGCGGTGCCGCCCTGCTCGGTCTCAACGGCACGGTCGTCGTGGCGCACGGGGACAGCGGCCCCGAGGGGATCGCGCACGCCTGCCGGCTCGCCCACGATCTGGCGGGCGGCCGGATAGGAGACCAGATCCGCCGCCGGGTGCCCCACCGCTCGCCGCACTGGCTGCACCGGCGCGCCGAGGAGCGCTGAGCGCCGGGCCTCCTCCGCCACCGGCGTCTCCGGCGTGACCGTCCGGTGGTCCGAACGCCCCTGGCGTCGGCGGCTCGGAGCCCGTGAGGCCGCCGCTCGGAGGTCCGAACCCGGGCCGCCCGGGCGCCCCCGGGTCGGGCAGGCTCGCCCCGGGTCGAACAGGGCTTCCCCCGGCTCAGACCGGGTCCGGGCCGAAGGCCCGCACGTAGGCCTCCTGCTCCGGGGTCTCCACCGCGTGCGGCGAGTAGTGCGCCCGCACGTAGGCCACCGCCCCCGACGCGGGCACACCGTCCAGCACCGCCATACAGGACAGCGCCGTCCCCGTCCGGCCGCGACCGCCCAGACACGCCACCTCCACCCGCTCCCGGTCCGCGCGCTCCAGGGCCTCCCGGAACCCGGCCAGGGCGTCCGCGTCGTCCCCGGGCAGCCCGAAGTCGGGCCAGCGGACCCACCGCCGGGGCCACGCGAGGTCCGAGGGCTCCCGGTCCAGGACGTACAACCCGAAACCGGGCAGCGGTCCCTCCGGCATCGGGTGGCCCACGCCGCGGCCCCGCACCAGACGTCCGGACGGCAGCCTCAGCACACCGGGGTCTCCGGGATTCCACAGCTCGCTCATGCGGGCGAGGCTACCGGCCGGGCCCACCCTCCGTCCCCCGCCGGAAGGACCGTTTGAAACCTGGCGGGAGGGGGATAGGCGGTCGGTAGTCTTAGGGGTATGGCCGACCCGCAGGAAGTTCTCTCGCGACGGGTCCAGTCCGCTCTCGGCGCCGCCTTCGGCCCCGAGTTCGCCGACACCGACCCCGTCATCCGCCCGTCCCAGTTCGCTGACTACCAGGCGAACGCCGCACTCGCGCTCGCCAAGCGCCTGGGCCGCAAGCCCCGCGAGGTCTCCGCGGCGATCATGGAGCACCTGGACGTCGCCGACGTCTGCAGAGACGTCGAGGTCAGCGGGCCGGGCTTCATCAACCTCACGCTCCGAGAGGACTGGATCGCCGACCAGACGCGACAGCTCCTCGACGACCCGCGCGTGGGCGTCCCCGTCCAGGAGCGCCTGAACATCCCCATCGACTACTCCGCGCCCAACGTGGCGAAGGAGATGCACGTGGGGCACCTGCGCACCACGGTGGTCGGCGACTCCCTCGCCCGCACCCTGGAGTTCCTGGGCCACCACGTCATCCGGCAGAACCACATCGGTGACTGGGGCACGCCCTTCGGCATGCTCATCGAGCACCTGCTGGAGGCGGGGGAGGACTCCGACGAGGCCGGGCTCCTCACCACGGACCCCAACGCCTTCTACCAGGCCGCGCGGAACAAGTTCGACGCCTCGGGCGAGGGGCCGGACGACTTCGCCGCCCGCGCCCGCCGCCGGGTGGTCGCCCTCCAGAGCGGCGACGAGGAGACGCTGCGCCTGTGGCGCGAGCTGGTGGGCCTGTCCCGGGTCTACTTCAACAAGGTCTACGCCAAGCTGGGCGTCACCCTCACCGACGAGCACCTCGCCGGTGAGAGCAGCTACAACGCCATGCTCGCCGACGTGTGCGACGAGCTGGAGGCCAAGGGCATCGCGGAGGTCAGCGACGGCGCCCTGTGCGTGTTCCTCGACGGCTTCACCGGCCGCGAGGACAAGCCGGTCCCGCTGATCGTGCGCAAGAGCGACGGCGGCTACGGCTACGCCACCACGGACCTGGCGACCGTCCGGTACCGGGTCGACGACCTCAAGGCCGACCGCATCCTGTACGTGGTGGGCGCCCCGCAGGCCATGCACTTCAAGATGGTGTGGGCCACCGCGCGCGAGGCGGGCTGGCTGCCGGAGAGCGTGGAGACCACGCACGTACAGATCGGCAACGTGCTGGGCCCGGACGGCAAGATCCTGCGGACCCGCAGCGGCGCCCCGGTGCGGCTCGTGCAACTGCTGAACGAGGCGGTGGAGCGCGCCGCGGCCGTGGTCGCCCAGAACCGTCCCGACCTGGACCCCGAGAGCCAGGCGGAGATCGCCCGCAAGGTCGGCATCGGCGCGGTGAAGTACGCGGACCTGTCGGTCTCGCACGACACCGAGTACGTGTTCGACTTCGACCGCATGCTGGCGCTGACCGGCAACACCGGCCCGTACCTCCAGTACGCGCAGGCCCGTATCCGCTCCATCTTCCGCAAGGGCGGGGTGGACCCCCGGGCGGTCGACGGCACGATCACGGTCTCCGAGGGCGCCGAGCGCGACCTCGCGCTCAAACTGCTGGGCTTCGGCGCGGTGGTGGAGCAGGTCGGCGAGCACCTCCAGCCGCACCGCCTGTCCACGTACCTGTTCGAGCTGGCGCAGTCGCTCACGGCCTTCTACGAGCACTGCCCGGTGCTGACGGCCCCGACCGACGCCGAGCGCGAGTCGCGGCTGGCGCTGGTCTCGGTGGCGCTGCGGGTGCTGGTCCAGGGTCTGGAACTGCTCGGCGTGGAGTCGCCCGAGTACATGTAGCGCGGGCGCGCGAGCGCGTCTTCGCCGGGAGGGTCGGGGCCGTGGGCCCCGGCCCTCCCTTGTGTGCGCGGGTCCCGGGGCGGGCGAGTCGAAAGTCTCTCCGCAGGTCAGGCGGGAACAAAGGGTTCTGGTCGAGCGTCGGACCTACAGTAAACGGACCAATGACTTATACCGGACACAAAGGGAGATAGCGCCCATGACATCCACCCCTGTCGAGTTCGGTCCGGGCCCCGGTACCTGGCACCTCGACCCGCTGCACTCCAGCCTGATCTTCGTCGCCCACTACCTGCGCTTCGGCCGGGTCCAGGGCACCTTCGGCAGCGCCGACGGGCGGATCAACGTGGCGGACGACCCCGCGCGGTCCTCGGTGGAGGTCGTCATCGACGCGGACAGCGTCAACACCGGCGTCAACGCCCGCGACGCCCACCTGCGCTCCGCCGACTTCCTGGACGTCGAACGGCACCCGCGTATCCGGTTCACGTCCACCGGCCTGGAACCCGGGCGGAAACAGAACACCTTCCGCCTCCACGGCGACCTGGAGATCCACGGCACCGCGCTGCCCGTCGCCCTCAACGCCGAGTGGGTGGGCGAGGCCCCCGACTACGCCTCCCCCGACGACACCTACGGACACTTCTTCTCCGCCACGACCCAGATCAGCCTGTCCGACTTCGGCGTCGGCGACGGAGGAGCCACCCCCTGGGGAGGCCGCCTCGTGGGCGACACCGTGGACATCGTGCTGGAGGTCCGCCTCCAGAACCAGGACCCGGCGCCGTTCCTCAAGCAGATCGGGCACACCCCCTGACCCACGGGCCGGGGAGCGGGCCCGATCCGGGCGGTCAGCCCCCGAGCAGGGCCTCGACCTCGACCCGCGAGGCCATCGACGAGCTGGCTCCGTGCCGTCCCACGGAGATCGCGGCGGCGGCAGCGGCGAACTCCATCGCCTCACGCGGTGACCGGCCCTCGGCCCTGGCCACCGCGAACGAGCCGCAGAACGTGTCACCGGCCGCCGTGGTGTCGACGGCCTCCACCCGCCGCGCCGGAACGTGCACCGGCTCCGCGCCCCGGCGACCGTACAGCGAGCCGTCCTCGCCCAGCGTCAGCAGCACCTCGGGCACCCTCTCCAGCAGCGCCGCCAGCGCGGCGCGCGGTTCGGTGTGCCCGGTGATGGCGGCGGCCTCGTGCTGGTTGGGCACGAGCACGTCGACGTCGGCCAGGAGCCCGTCCGGGAGCTCCCGCGCGGGCGCGGGGGTCAGGTAGACCGGCACCCCCACGCTCCGGCCGAGCCGGGCTCCGGCCTCCACCGCCTCCATGGGCAGTTCCAGCTGGAGCAGCAGGGCCGCGGCTCCGGCCACCCGTTCACGGTCCCCCTCCACCGCCCCGGCTTCGGCGTTGGCGCCCGGCACGACGACGATCCGATTGCCGCCCCGACCGTCCACGACGATGTGCGCCACCCCGGACACCCCCGGCACCGTGCGCAGACCGGACACGTCGATCCCTGCCGCCACCAGGTTGGCGCGCAGCTCCTCCCCGAAGGAGTCGTCCCCGACCGCCCCGAGGAAGGCCACCTCGGCCCCGGCCCGCGCGGCGGCGACCGCCTGGTTGGCGCCCTTGCCCCCGGGCACCTGACGGAAGTCCGTGCCGGTGACGGTCTCGCCGCCGTTGGGCACGGTGTCCACGTAGGCCACCAGGTCCATGTTGACGCTGCCGAGGACGGCCACGCGCGGCACGGCGCTCACTTCGCTACCCACTTCACTGTCGGTTGTCCGTTCACTTCTTGGGCCGGTCCACCGGCTGGCTGTCCGCGCCGTCGAGGGCGACGATGACGGGCGCGTGATCCGAGGCGCCCTTGCCCTTGCGCTCCTCGCGGTCGATGCTCGCCCCGGTCACCCGCGCCCTGAGGGCGGGCGAGGCCAGCACGAAGTCGATCCGCATGCCCCTGCGCTTGGGGAAGGCCAAACCCTTGTAGTCCCAGTAGGTGTAGACACCGGGGCCGGGCGTGTACCCGCGCACGACCTCGGCGAACCCGGCGTCGACCAGCCCGGTGAAGGCCGAGCGCTCGGGCTCGGTGACGTGGGTGAGGCCCTCGAAGGCGGCCATGTCCCACACGTCGTCGTCCTGCGGGGCGATGTTGAAGTCGCCGACGTAGGCGATCTGCGCTTCGGGGTCCTCGGCCAGACGCGCGGCGCCCGCCCGGCGCAGCGCCTCCAGCCAGCGCAGCTTGTACGCGTAGTGGGGGTGGTCGATCTCGCGACCGTTGGGCACGTACAGGCTCCACACCTGGACGCCGCCGCAGGTGGCGCCGATGGCGCGGGCCTCGGGCTCCTCCGGGTCCCCGTATCCGGGCTGGCCGGGGAAGCCCACCTGGACGTCGGCCAGGCCCACGCGCGAGGCGATCGCGACCCCGTTCCACTGGGAGAGCCCGTGGTGGGCGACCTCGTACCCGCGGTCGGTGAGGACCGACGCGGGGAACTGGTCGTCGCGGGCCTTGGTCTCCTGGATGGCGAGGACGTCGACGTCGCTCCGGTCCAGCCAGTCGCCGATCCGTTCGGCCCTGGCGCGGGCACTGTTCACATTCCATGTCGCGATACGCACAGCCAAAGGCTAGAGGATCGCGCCGACGGCCCGCTCCGACCTGGCCGGACACCTGCGTCTGGCGGGGTACCGACATGATGAACCCCGGTGCGGCCGTCCTCCGCACCGGGGTTCGGCGACTACCGGCACAGGCTCGGTTGGTTTCCGTCGCGCTTCGTTGGACGGCCCGACCCCCCGAACGGTTCGCATTGTGCGCGAGGTTTTTGTGATGGAGCGGGGGCTCCGTCCACTCGGCGCGCTCCGGGACTGTCACCGGCGACGGATACGGTGATCGGATGGCCATGCCCCACCCTCGCCGCGACGCCGAGATCTCCCTGCCCCAGGCCCGTCGGATCGCCCTGGCCGCCCAGGGCTTCCACGATCCCCGACCGGGTTCCGCCCCCACGCTCGCCCACCTGGCGCGCGTGGTCCGCCGCGTGGGCCTGCTCCAGATCGACAGCGTGAACGTGCTCGCCCGCAGCCAGTACCTGCCGGTGTTCGCGCGGCTCGGCGCCTACCCGCCCGAGCTCCTGGACCGCGCCACCACCACGGGCGTGGGCGACAGCCCGGCCCGGCTGGTCGAGTGCTGGGCGCACGAGGCCAGCCTGGTACCGCCCTCCACCCACCGCCTCATGCGGTACCGGATGGAGCACAACCGCGCCCAGGCGAACGTGGGGTGGATGAACGGCGTCCGCGACGAACGGCCCGAACTACTGAGGGCCGTGCGCGAGGAGGTCGCGCGGATCGGTCCGGCCACCGCCCGCGAGGTCGAGGCGGCCCTGGCCCACGACGCCCCCCGCGCCAAGGACCACTGGGGGTGGAACTGGTCCGAGGTCAAGAAGTGCCTGGAGTACCTGTTCTGGATCGGCGACCTCACCGCCAACGGTCGCAACTCCCAGTTCGAGCGCCGCTACGACCTGCCCGAACGCGTGCTCCCCGCCCAGGTGTACGCGCTCCCGCACCCCACCCCGGACGAGGCGCACCGCGCGCTGGTCTCCATCGCCGCCCGGGCGCACGGGATCGCCACCGAGCCCGACCTGCGCGACTACTTCCGACTCAAGGCGGCCGGGTCGCGGGCGGCCGTCGCCGACCTCGTGGACGCGGGCGAGCTGGTGCCGGTGAGCGTGCGCGGCTGGGACCGCCCGGCCTACCTGCACCGTGACGCGCGGGTGCCCCGGCGGGTGGACGCCCGCGCGCTGCTCAGCCCCTTCGACTCCCTGGTGTGGACCCGCGACCGCGCCGAGGAGCTGTTCGGCTTCCGCTACCGCCTGGAGATCTACGTGCCCGCCGCCAAGCGGGTGCACGGCTACTACGTGCTGCCGTTCCTGCTCGGCGACGACCTGGTGGCCCGCGTGGACCTCAAGGCGGACCGCGCCTCGGGCACCCTGCTGGCCCGGCGGGTCACCCTGGAGGCGGGCGCTCCGGCCGACACCATGCCCGAGCTGGTCGAGCAGTTGGAGGAGATGGCCGCCTGGCTCGGGCTGGAGAACGGCGTCGGCGGCGAGGGCCTGACCCACCCCGTCCGCTGACGACGGGCCGCGCGCTCCTCGTGAACGCGCGGCCCGTGCGGAAGCGACACGCGGCGAGGACGCGTCAGCTTTCGGGCAGCGGCGAGAACCCCTCCATCGCGGCGGCCGCGCGCAGGCCCTTGTCGAACACCGCACACGACGTGCATCCCGGGTCGGCCGACCGGACCGCCTTGGCGGTCGCGAGCTGCATCGCGTCATAGGCCCTGAGCCCGTGTACGGCTGTTAGCCGGACCGCCTCCTCCAGGATCTCGGCGGTGACCCTGACCGCCGCGAAACGCCGCTCCTCCCCCGGGGCCCCGAAGTAGTCGGCTTCGAACTCCGCCACCAGAATCCGGGTGTCCTCGGCTCCCAGCTCTCCCACGCGATGCTTGCGCCACAGCGCCGCCGGAACCTCGACTCTGGTCAGCTGGGACACCACCAGAGGTGCCTCGATGGCGCGGACCTCGTCGCTTCCGTGCTCGTCCGCGTAGAGCTTGACCACGGCGGACGTGTCGGCGAAGACGCTCACTCACGTCCTTCTTCCACGAAGTCCTCCAACGGGGTCCCCCCGCCGGCCGCGCGGCGGGCCCTCTCGACCGCGGCACGGCTGGGCCGGGTGCGCGGCGCCCCGGACACGTCCAGGAATCCAGCCTGCGCGAGCTTGGCCCGCACCGCCTTGGCCTCGTCACTCTCCAGATCCGGATCGGTGACCGCGCGCATCACGCGGGTGACGTACTCGTTCAGGCTGACACCTCGCCGCTCAGCGGAGCACTTGACTCTGCGCATCAGCTCTTCATCGGCTCTCCACGTCATCTGACTCATGACGCCATCATAGATGCATGCATGCCTGCATCCAAGGTCGGCGAGGATGACGACGGGCCGCGCGCTCCTGGTGAACGCGCGGCCCGTGCGGAAGCTCCCGGGCTCAGACCCGTTCGACGATGGTGACGTTGGCCTGGCCGCCGCCCTCGCACATGGTCTGGAGGCCGTAGCGGCCGCCCGTGCGGTGCAGCTCGTTGACCAGCTTGGTCATCAGGATCGCTCCGGTGGCGCCCAGCGGGTGGCCCAGGGCGATGGCGCCGCCGTTGGGGTTGACCTTCGCCGGGTCCGCGCCCAGCTCCTCGATCCACGACATCGGCACCGGGGCGAACGCCTCGTTGATCTCCGTGACGTCGATGTCGTCGATGCCCAGCCCGGCCTTCTCCAGGGCGATCCGGGTCGCCGGGATCGGCGCGGTGAGCATGTAGACCGGGTCGTCGCCGACCAGTGACAGCTGCACCACGCGGGCGAGCGGGGTGAGCCCGTGCCGCTCCACGGCACGCTCGGAGGCGATGAGCAGTGCGCCCGCGCCCACGGAGATCTGGCTGGCGATCGCGGCGGTGAGCTCCCAGCCCTCACGCAGCGGCTTGAGCCCGGCCATCTTCTCCAGGGTGGTGTCCGGGCGCACGCCCTCGTCCCTGGCCACCCCGGCCAGGGGGGCGATCTGCGCGTCGAAGTACCCGGCCTCCTGCGCGGCGGCGGCACGGCGGTGGCTCTCCAACGCGAACTCCTCCAGCTGCTCGCGCTTGTAGCCCCACTTCTCGCACATCAGCTGGGCGCCGCGGAACTGGGAGATCTCCTGGAACCCGTACCGCTCGATCCAGCCCTGCCCGTAGAGCGGGAGGTCGTTGTCGAGGGCGAACTGGACGTTGGCTCCCATGGGGACCATGCCCATGTTCTCCACGCCCGCCGCCACGACGAGGTCCTGGGTGCCGGACATGACGCCCTGGGCGGCGAAGTGGAGGGACTGCTGCGAGGAACCGCACTGGCGGTCGATGGTGACGGCGGGGACCGACTCGGGCAGCCCGGCCGACAGCCACGCGGTGCGGGCCAGGTCCAGGGCCTGGGGGCCCGCCTGGCTGACCACGCCCATGATCACGTCCTCGACCGCGGCGGGGTCGACCCCGGTGCGCTCGACGAGCTCCTTGAGGACGTGCGCGCCCAGGTCCGCCGGGTGCACGGCGGCCAGGGCACCCTTCTTCGTGCCGACGGGGGTGCGCACCGCACCGACGATGTAGGCCTCAGCCACTGGGTCCTCCAAGGGGCGTGGGATGTGACGTCCTATAGAACCGAACTGTATTCGGTTATGGCCTCCTGGCAACCCCCCGGCCCCGCCTTGCGCCGCGCCCGCCCGGATCGCGGCCGGTCAGTCCGTACCGTGCTCGCGACCGCCCCCGCGCCCCGCGCCTCCCTGGTCCCCGAGCGTGGTCCCGGTGACCCGCTCCAGGACGTCGAACACGTCCGGGTGCTCGTCCGGGCCGAAGTCGGAGAGCAGCGACCGCAGCGCCGTCCGCTGCGCCTCGTACAGGTGCCGCACGGCGTCCTCGCCGCGCCAGTTGAGTTCCCACGGCTCGGTGTCGTCGGCGAGGTAGCCCGCCTCCAGCAGTTCCCGGTGGGTGTCGGCCCACCGGGAGGCGTCCAGCCCCGACATCCGGACCAGCTCGTCCACGGTGAGGGCGCCCCGCACCCCGATGTGGCTCAGCGCCCAGCAGGCCTCGGTCGAGACCTCCAGACCGGCCGCTTCGCGGAGCCGTGCGTACATGGTCTCCGTGCCCTCGGCCCCGCAGGCCGCGTAGATCTCCCGCTCCACCTGGTCCATCGCGCTGCGGCCGGGGGCGGCCACCGGGGCCACGGTCTCGTCGAGGTCCGGGGTCCTGATGGTCGTCCGCAGCACGTCCTGCCGCAGGAAGAGGGCGAGCACGAGGCCGACCAGAGCCACCGGCACCGCGCACAGGAACACGGTGTCGATGGCGTCGGCGTAGACCTCCAGGAAGCCCGCCTGCGCCTGGGGCGGCAGGCGGTCGATGGCCCCGGGGTCGCTCTCCAACGAGGCCGCGTCCACGCCCGGCGGGAGGTCGAGACCGCCCGCCCGCGCGGCCAGGTCCGAGGCGAGCTGCCCGGCGAAGACCGCCCCGAACACCGCCGTGCCGAAGGAGCCTCCCACGGACCGGAAGAAGGTCGCCGAGGAGGTCGAGACGCCCAGGTCGTCGTAGGAGGAGGCGTTCTGCACCACCAGCACGACCACCTGCATCACCAGGCCCAGCCCCGAGCCGAGGACGAAGAAGTAGACGCCCATCTCCCACAGCGAGCTGTGCGGTCCCATACCGGACATCAGGTACAGCCCGAGCGCGGTCAGCGCCATCCCCGCGATGGGGAAGACCTTGTAGCGGCCGGTCCGGGTGACCAGACGGCCGCTGGAGATCGACGTGATGAGCATCCCGGTGACCATCGGAAGCAGGTGCAGTCCCGACGCGGTGGGCGAGAGTCCGTGCACGACCTGGAGGAAGAGCGGGAGGAACGCCATCGATCCCATCATCGCGAAGCCCACGCAGAAGCCGATCGCCATGGCGACCACGATGGTCGGGTTGCGGAACAGGCTGAGCGGCATCACCGGGTCCTGGGCCCTGCGGGCGGTGGACCACCAGCCCACGCCGAGGACCACGGAGGCGGCCGACAGGGACAGGATCTGCCAGGACGTCCAGCCGTAGACGCCACCGCCCCAGGAGGCCACCAGCGTGAGGCAGACGGCCGTGGCGGCCAGCAGCACGATGCCCGCGTAGTCGATGTCGCGGCGGCCGACCGGGCTCTGTCTCGGCAGCACGGCCAGCACCGTCAGGAAGGCGACCAGCCCCAGCGGAAGGTTCACGTAGAACACCCACCGCCAGGAGAGGTGGTCCACGAACACCCCGCCCAGCAGGGGCCCGGCCACGCTGGAGACCCCGAAGACCGCCCCGAACAGGCCCTGGTACTTGCCGCGTTCCCGGGGTGAGACGACGTCGCCGATGATCGCGGAGGCCAGCACCATGAGCCCGCCGCCGCCCACTCCCTGGAGCCCGCGTGCCAGCACCAGCTGGAGCATGTCCTGGGCCAGACCGCACAGCGCGGAGCCCACCAGGAAGATCGCGATGCACAGGAGGAAGAGGTGCTTGCGCCCGAACTGGTCGCCGAGCTTGCCCCAGAGGGGGGTGCTGGCGGTGACGGCGAGGAGGTAGGCGGTGATCACCCATGACAGGTGGTTGAGGCCGCCCAGGTCGGAGACGATCGTGGGCAGCGCCGTGGAGACGATGGTCTGGTCCAGCGCCGAGAGCAGGACGGCCAGCATGAGGGCGGTCATGATCAGCGCGATCCGCCCCCCGGGTGACGCGCTCTGGTCGGCGGGGCTGTGGGTCATCGGTTCGCCTCCCGGGGTCGGCCGCCCGACTCCTCGCGGCCCGGCTGCTGGTCCACCCTAGGAACCCCGGCCCGCGCCCTTCCGGGGGAACCGCCCGAGGGCCCCGGAACTTTGCCCCGACTTGCCCCCGTACTTCAAAACCGAACGCGGTTCGGTTACCGTGTGGGAACACAGTGATCCCCGACACCTCCGGAGCTGAGCATGAAGCGGGAACTCTTCGACGCCGACCACGACCTCTTCCGCGCATCGGTGGCCGAGTTCCTCAGGCGGGACGTGGTCCCCTTCCACGACCAGTGGGAGAAGGACGGCATCGTGCCGCGCGAGGTGTGGGTGCGGGCGGGCGCCGTGGGCCTGCTCGGCCACGGGGTCCCCGAGGAGTACGGCGGCACCGGCCTCGACGACTACCGGTACAACCAGATCGTCAACGAGGAGATCTGCCGCGCACACGCCAGCGGTCTCGGGATCACCCTCCAAAACGACGTCATGGCCCCCTACATGGTCGGCCTGACCACCGACGAGCAGAAGCGGCGCTGGCTCCCCGGCTTCGCCAGCGGCGAGCTGATCACCGCCATCGCCATGACCGAGCCCGGCACCGGCAGCGACCTCCAGGGCATCCGCACCTCCGCTGTGCGCGACGGCGACCACTTCGTCGTCAACGGCAGCAAGACCTTCATCACCAACGGCGTCAACGCCGACCTCGTCATCGTGGTCTGCCAGACCGATCCCGACGCCGGGGCGCAGGGATTCTCGCTCATCGCCGTGGAACGCGGTGCCGCCGGGTTCGAGCGCGGCCGCAACCTCGACAAGGTCGGCATGAAGGCCCAGGACACCGCGGAGCTCTTCTTCGACGACGTCCGCGTCCCTGCGGCCAACCTCATCGGCACCGAGGGGCAGGGGTTCATCCACCTGCTCCAGAACCTGCCGCAGGAGCGGCTGTCCATCGCCACCTGCGCGGCCGCCTCGGCCGACCACGTCCTCCAGCACACGATCGAGTACTGCCGCGAGCGGACCGCCTTCGGACGACCGATCGGACGGTTCCAGAACACCCGTTTCGTCCTGGCCGAGTTGGCCACCGAGGTGGACCTGGCCCGCACCTACGTGGACCGCGGGGTCGAGCTGCTCAACAAGGGCGAACTCACCGTCGAGGACGCCGCCAAGGCCAAGTGGTGGACCACCGAGATGTGCAACCGGGTCATGGACCGTTGCCTCCAGCTTCACGGCGGGTACGGGTACATGATGGAATACCCCGTGGCACGGGCCTGGCAGGACTCCCGAGTCCAGACGATCTACGGTGGCACCACCGAGATCATGAAGGAGATCGTGGGCAGGGGCCTGGGCCTGTAGCACCCCCGAACCCCGAAGGGACCCCGTCGTGAGCGGATCGTGGGACGGCCTCATCGTGATGGGCCTGCTGGTGGTGCTGTTGGTCATCGCCGTGCGCAAGCTCCGGCCCAGAATCCACATCCCCTGGGCGACCAGCGGCATCGTCGTGTTCTTCGTCTTCGTGTGCCTGCTGTTGTGGGCCAACTCCTACCGCTGAACGCGGTCGCGCGGAACGCACCGAGGGCCCGCCTCCCCGTGTCGCCGGGGAGGCGGGCCCTCCGGCGTCCGGGGGGATGGACGGGCCCGGCGCACGGTCCAAAGGCGGGTGAGGACCGTGCGGGTGGACCCGGCCGTGATGGTCTCGGGGCGGGTGCGGCTCAGGGGGCGTACGGGTCGAAGTCGATCCCGTCGGGCAGGGCCCGGGCCAGCGCGTCGGGGAACCGCTCGTCCTTGAGGTCGAGCTACGCGGCCCCGTAGTCGGCGGCCACGAAGATCTCCCGGATGCCCTCCGGGTAGCCGTCCCAGCCGACCAGGTCCGGGTACTGCCACTGGCCGTAGTGGTTCTCGGGCGGGTCGTCGTGGCCCGCCGCGAACCGGAACGCGTGGGTCGAGGGGCCGTCCTTGTGGTAGACGATCTTGGGGTGCGTGCCCTCCCACAGCACGTCCTCGGCTGGGCGGGTGTCGTAGCCGCCGTGGGCGGAGGCGGACACGTACCGGGCCTCGTCCTCCAGCACCCACACGACGACGTGTTCCAGGTCGTGTCGGTGCCCGCAGCAGCCGTGCATGATCTGGTCCTTCTCGAAGTAGAGCGCGTACATGTACGCGCACCACCCGCCGTCACAGCTGGCCCGTGAATACGAATTGGTGTTGTCGAGGTCCGACTGGTCCCGACAGTTTCCGTTCAGGGCACCGGTGGTCTTGAGACCTTCGGCGACGGTTCCGTCCGGACCGATGGCGGGCGTGGAATAGCAACCGTCCGTGTCGTAGTCGAAGGCGGGCTGCCATTTCGCCTCGGCCTCGGTGGAATGGGCCGGAAGGGCGGGTGGAGGTGCCGCGAAGGCGGGCGCCGCCGCCGCGACCACCAGGGCAAGGGCACCGAGGAGGGCGGCTCCGCCGCGCAGACCGGAACGCACCGGCGGGCGAGGCGGCCCCGGGAACCTCCTGGGACTTTGTCCCACATTTCCCCACAGGGAACCCGGAACCACTTCCACACCGCGTTCACGCAATGCGCGCACCACCATTCCCCGAACCGGTCATATCCTTTACCACTGGATAAAGTAACCAACCGACTACAGACAAACAAGGTGGGTTCGCAGCCTTTTTTTGCCGGCCGGAAACAGGTTTGCCGCGACACTGTCCCCGACCAGCGGAAAAGGGCTCCGAACGTGTTCAGAGGCGACCGGCGTCGATGATGCGTTGGAGGAACCGGCGTGTGCGCGGCTCCGTCGGGTCGCCCAGGACCCGTTCCGGCGGCCCCTGTTCGAGGACGCGCCCGCCGTCGAGGAAGCACACGGTGTCGGCCACCTGACGGGCGAAGCCCATCTCGTGCGTGGCCAGGAGCATGGTCATGCCGTCCTCCCTCAGCCCGCGCACCAGGTCCAGCACCTCGCCGACCAGCTCGGGGTCCAGCGCGCTGGTCACCTCGTCCAGCAGGAGCAGGCGCGGGGAGTTGACCAGGGCCCGCACGATCGCCACGCGCTGCTGTTGCCCGCCGGAGAGCCGGTCGGGGTACTCCCCCGCCTTGTCCAGCAGACCGACCCGGTCCAGCAGGGAGCGCGCCCGCTCCTCGGCCTCCGCGCGCGCCCTGCGGTGGACGCGGCGCGGGGCGAGGGTGACGTTGTCCAGCACGGACATGTGCGGGAACAGGTTGAACGCCTGGAACACCATGCCGATCCGGCGGCGCACGCGGTCGGGGTCCACACGCGGATCGGTGACGTGCTCGCCGTCCAGGTGGATGGAGCCGTCACTGATCGGCTCCAACAGGTTGGCGCAGCGCAGCAGGGTCGACTTGCCGGAGCCCGAGGCGCCGATCAGCACCACCACACCGTGCTCGGGCACGTCGAGGTCGAGCCCGTCGAGCACCACGTTGCCCCGGAACTCCTTGCGGACCCCGCGCACCCGCAGCACCGGGGTGTCGCCCTCCAGCCGGGCGATCCGTTCGAGCTCTCTCACCGCGCCCCCTCCGAAGACTGTCTGCGGGCGGCCCGGACGGTCACCCAGTCGGTCACGGCCACCAAGGGGATCGCCATGAGCACGAACAGCACCCCGGCCACCACGTAGGGCGTGAAGTTGTAGGTCTGTGCGGTGGCGATCTGCGCCGCCCTGATGGCGTCGATCGGCCCGGCCAGGGAGATCAGCCCCACGTCCTTCTGGAGCGCCACCATGTCGTTGAGCAGCGGGGGCGACACCCGGCGCACCGCCTGCGGGAGCACCACCCAGCGCATGGCCTGCGTGTAGGTGAGGCCGAGCGAGCGGGCGGCCGCGATCTGGCTGGGGTGGATCGACTCGATCCCCGCCCGGAACACCTCGGCGATGTAGGCGCCGTAGGTGATGACCAGGGCGATACCGCCGAGCACCAGCACGCTCGGAGTGCCCTCCAGCCGCAGCCCGGGCACGCCGAAGGTCATCAGGTACAGCACGATGATCAGCGGCGCGCCTCGGAACCCGTAGGTGTACGAGGCGGCCAGGGCGCGCAGCGGGAAGAACACGGGCCCGCGCAGGGTGCGCATGATCGCCACGAGGAGGCCCAGGGCCAGGGCGCCCAACGCGCAGAACAGCAGGACGCGCAGGTTGAGCCAGAGCCCGGTGAGCACCGCGGGCAGGGCCTCACGGGCGACGCCGAGGTCGAAGAAGGTCTCCCGGACCCGCTCCCACCCCGGCGAGCCGACCACCACGGTCACCAGGACGGCCCCCAGCAGCGCCGTGGAGAGCGCGCCCACCAGGACCGAGCGCACGCCCTGGCGGCGGCGGAACGTGGCGCGCTCGGTCTCCAGGAGACTGGGGACACGCGTTCCCTCCGGCCCGGTCACGACAGTTCGGGGGCGTCGGCGGCCTCGGCGAGCCACTCCCGTTCGAGCTCGGCGAGGGTGCCGTTCTCCCGTAGGGTGTCCACGGCCTCGGTGACGCAGTCCGTCAGGGGCGAGCCGAGGTCGAGGACCAGCCCGAACGACTCCTCCTCGGACTCCGACGCGGCCTTCGGCAGCTGCCCGACGATCTCGGCGCCCTCCAGCTCGGCGGAGGTGACGTAGAAGGCGGTGGGCAGGTCGAACACCACCGCGTCCACCTGCCCGTTCTCCAGGGCCTGCTTGGCGTCGTCGTTGTTGTTGAAGACCAGCGGCTCGGGCTCGGGGTCGATACTCGTGACCAGCGCGTCGTAGCTGGTCGTGCCGACCTGGGCGCCGATCACCAGT
The DNA here is from genome assembly GCF_040635075.1 of Nocardiopsis sp. NPDC007018. Taxonomy (NCBI): domain Bacteria; kingdom Bacillati; phylum Actinomycetota; class Actinomycetes; order Streptosporangiales; family Nocardiopsidaceae; genus Nocardiopsis; species Nocardiopsis sp. NPDC007018. The sequence continues at coordinate 2,868 of NZ_JBEYHA010000052.1, read as the reverse complement.
CCCCGCAGGTCGTCCAGGCCCTCGGCTCCGGCGGCCTCCCCGTCGGAGAGCGCCACGACCGCCTGGCGGACGTCGTAGTACGGGGAGGAGAAGTCGACGGCGGCGCGCCGCTCGTCGGTGACGGAGAACTGGTTGACGTCGAAGTCGTAGGCCTTGGGGCCGGGGGCGATGGCGTTGTTGAACGTCACCACCGTCCACTCGACGCGGTCGGCGGGGTAGCCCAGTTCCTCGGCGACGGCGTAGGCCACGGCGGACTCGAACCCCTCGCCGTTGGACGGGTCGTCGCCGACGAACCACGGCGGGTAGGCCGGGCTGTCCGTGCCGACGGTGAGCGTGCCCTCGGTCAGCGTCGGCAGGGCTCCGGGTTCGCAGGCGGCGCCGGGCCCGGACGCGGCCGACTCCTCCTCGGGGGAGCAGGCGGTGGCCAGCAGGACGGCGGCGGCCGCGACCGCACCCAGGCGGACGAGGGGCGGGGCGAGGGGGCCACGGGCACGGGATCGCAGGGGCACGGGTTACTCCGGAAGGCTCAGGCGGGGGACGATGATTTCCCCACATTAGCGACCAAAGCAGTTGACAACCAGGTCTTCTCCGTCACGCTCACCCGTCGGGCCGCTCGCACGGATCACGGAACGGGCGACGGCCCGGTGCCACGGCGCGGACCACCGCTTCGCGGTGTTCGAGGTGCTGAGGAAACCCGGCTCGGACGACCTCCGACCCGCGCGCCCGGGCCGCCTACTCCCCGTCGTCCTTCTCGGCCTCGCGGACCTCGGCGTGCATCGGCATCTCGAACCACACCGCCTTGCCGTCCGGTGTGGGACGCGAACCCCACCGGCTGGCCAGCTGTTCCACCAGGTAGAGGCCGCGCCCGCCCTCGTCGTCCGCGGCCGCGCTGCGGATGCGCGGCAGCCGAAGGTCGTGGTCGAAGACCTCCACCCAGACCGCGTTCGCGCCACGGCGCAACCGGAGCAGGAACTCCTTCTCCTCCGGGTCGTCGGTGGACTCGTCCTCCTCCGCCACCGCCTCCAGCAGGTCGCTCCAGTCCTCGTCGAACTCGTCCGCGGCGCCCCCGGCGCCGAGCGGGGTCTCGGAGTCCAGCACCCCGTTGCCGGTGAACTCGCGGTGCACCGGGTGCGGGGTGGCGTGGATGACCACGTTGGTGACGATCTCGGAGACCAGCAGGCAGGCCAGTTCGGCCTGGTCGCGGTCGACCCCCCACTCCTTGAAGGTGTCGGCCGCCAGGTGCCGGGCCGCGCCCACCGTGGAGGCCTCCGAGGGGAACCAGCCCTCGCGCAGCGCCAGCTCCTCGGAGTGGGTGCGCACCACCATCAGGGCGGTGTCGTCGTCCAGGACGCCGGGCACGCTGTGCACGGCCGCCTCGGCGATCTGCTCCACGTCCTTGTCGGCCACCTCGGCGACCCGCTCGGTCATCCTGGCCAGGGCGCGCTCGGGGTCGGCGCGGCCGCCGACCGGCCGCCGGTCCACCAGGCCGTCGGTGTACATGACCAGCGTCGCCCCCAGGGGCAGCCGCAGGTCGGCCTGGTGGTAGACGATGTCCTCGCCCGAACCGCCCCGGGCGCGTACCCCCAGCATGCGGTCGTTGACCTCCAGGTCGAGCGTCTCGACCGACTCGGAGGTGATGAGCAGGGGCGGGGCGTGCCCGGCGTTGGCGTAGGACAGCTCGCGGGACCAGGCGTCGTAGACCATGTACAGGCAGCTGACGCTGGGAATCCACACGTCGCCCCCGCTGTCGGGGATACCGAGCTGGCGGACCCACTCGTCGAGTTCGCGCAGGATGTCGGCGGGCTCCCGGTCGGCCTGCGCGAAGGCGCGCAGCGCGGCGCGCAGCTGCCCCATGACGGCGGCGGCGTGCGGTCCCCGGCCCTCGACGTCGCCGATCACCAGGCCGACCCGCCCGGCCGAGAGCGGGATGGCGTCGTAGAAGTCGCCGCCGACCTGGGTCTGGATACCGTGTCCGTGGCCCTGGAGGGGGCCCGCCGGGAGGTAGCGGTGCGCGACCGTCAACCCGTCCAGGGGCGGGAAGTCGCTGGGCAGCAGGCTGCGTTGGAAGGCCACCGCCGTGCTGCGCTGCTCCTCGAAGAGCCGGGCGTTGTCGATGGCCAGCGCCACCCGGGAGGCGATCGCGCCGACCAGGTCGCGGTCGAAACCGCCGTAACTGCTCTTCTGCCGGGGGGAGAGCCCGGACAGGGCCATGGTGAGCACGCCCAGTACCTCGCCCCTGGCCCGGAGCGGGGCGGCGATCGCGGAGGTGACCCCGACCTGCCGGGAGACCCGGTCGGACCGGTCGTTGGGAGAGTTCTCGTAGAGGTGGTCGCTGGTCACCACCGTCTCCAGGCGGCGCATCGCCTGGGTGACGAAGTGTCGTTCGGGGTAACGGACCTCGTCGCCCACCGCGAACCACGTGTCGGGCGGGGGCGTCCAGCCCTCGGCGTGCACGGACACCTGTCTGACCAGGCGGTCGCGGTCGTAGAGGTCGATGAAGCAGTGGTCGGCGAACTGCGGCACCAGGATGCCGGCCACGCCCCTGACCGTGGAGTCGAACTCCAGGGAGCTGGCCAGTCGGCTGCCGATGCGTTCGAGCAGGCCGTACTGCTCCTCGACCCGGCCGCTGCGCAGCGCCTCGTGGGCGATGAGGGTGATCCCGTCGATCTCCCCCGAGCCGTCGCGCATGGGCACCGCCTGGGCCCGCACGTGAATCCACGTGGAGTCGCCCTTGAGCACCGCGAACGTGCCCTCCCACGGCTCGCCGCGCAGCACGCGCCGCGCCAGCTGGGAGGCGTGTTCGCGGTCGGACTCGTGGATGCCGATGTCCAGCAGGGACAGGCCCACGTAGTCGCGCCCGCCTACGAA
>NZ_JBEYHA010000051.1:0-38435 GCF_040635075.1 Nocardiopsis sp. NPDC007018 | reverse complement strand
ATCGTGCAGGGCCGTCTGAAGCAGCGGTCCTTCGAGACCCGCGAGGGTGAGAAGCGGACCGTCTTCGAGATCGACGTCGAAGAGGTCGGCCCGGCGTTGCGCAGCGCCACCGCGAAGGTGACCAAGAACGCCCCCTCCGGCCGTCAGGGCAGCGGCTTCGGTGGCGCTGCGTCTGCGCCGCAGGGCGGGTACAGCCCCGCGCAACCGCAGGGCGGAGACCCGTGGGGGCAGGGAGGCAGGCCCGGGTTCTCCGACGACGCCCCGCCGTTCTAGCCCGATGACTGTCCGGGGCGGGCCACGGTCCGCCCCACCAACCCCTTGGAGGACACGTGAAGGACCTGCGCGACAGCGTCACCCAAGAGCTGCGCGAACACCTGCACCGTCTCGAACGCGCCATCCGTGAAGCCGCACGCCACGTCGAGGACGACAGCCGCGCGCTCGGGATGATGGACGCCGCCGACATGATCAAGCAGGCGCGCACGTCGTGACTAGTCGTCGGACCCGGGCATAATCCACACAACCAAGGAGGTCACGTGACCTACAGACCCCAGACATGAGTGTGGGGCTCGCATCCCCCGATGGCGAGCCCCACACAACCCCCGTAGAAGCTCAGCTTCCCCGTACCGGCACCATACGCCTACCGGGGGAGTGCTCATGACCGCGTTTCACCTGCTGTGCCGCCTCTGCTCCAGCGAGATGGACACCGGGGTAGTCTGCCCCCCGTGCGTCGGCGGTCTCGCCGCCGACCTTCGCGCCTTGTGGGCCACCGGAGACTTGCACGGCTTGGACGTCGACCTCGACATCACCATCGCGAAGCAGTCCCGGTTCGCCCCGTCCGGTGGCGGTGGCCGCTCCACCGAAGCGCCCCTCCCGCTCAACCTCGACGCCAGCGACGTCCGCGCTGACCTGCACTCCACCCTCGCCACCTGGTGCAGGCTCATCCTCGACACCCACGGCGGAACCACCCCGGCCGACACCATCCCCGCCATGGCCCGGTACCTGCACGCCCAGACCGCCATCATCCGCACGGCTGAGTGGGGCGACGAGGCCGTGGACGAGCTCCGGGAGGCTGTGCGCCGGACCCGACGCGCCATCGACAGGCCCACCGAGCGGGTGTTCGCGGGAACCTGCCCCACCTGCGAGATGCCCGTTTACGGGATGGCCGACCGGGAAAGCGCACGGTGCCGCACTGTCGGGTGCGGGGGAGTGGTCGAGGACATCGAGGCGCGGCGTGAAGCGTCCGTCCAGGCCGCGAAAGACGCCGCGCCCGGACGCCAACTGACCGTGGCGGAGGCCGCCATGGCGGCGCGCGCGATGGGGCGACCGATCACCGACCGGGGCATCCGCAAGGCCGTCGCGGAAGGCCGACTCGCAGCGGTCGCGGTGAAGCCCAAGCTCCTCGTGAAGCTCGGGGACGTCCTCGACATGACCGCGCGGAGGAAGCAGGTGGCATGAGAAACCCCCGCACGCGGCGGGGGTTGGCTATTTGTGGCCGCCCGGTTTGCGCTTCGGGACGCCCATCTCGCGGGCGATCTTGGTAACCGTGGCCTGACTGAATGGGGCTCGTTGCTGGACTTCGGCGGTCGGGTTCTCGGGGTTCTCCAGGGCGCGCGCGATGGCCACATGGAGGTTGTGTTCGGCGGTCTTGTACACCTCGGCGGCCCATTCGAGGTCTGTGAGGTCGCTCCCTTGGGGGCGCTCGGGTAGGGGCCGGAAGTCTCTGCTCGGGGTGGTCATGGGCGAAGTCTAACAACAGGTTCTAGGGATAATCTCTATCAGCACTTGCTAACGATAGAGATTATAGATAGAGTGTATGTGTAAGCAGCACTCACCCCCGGAGGACGTCGTGAAGCAGCGCCCCACCCCCGCCGAAGCCCGCATCAAGCGCCACATGAAGCAGGCCGAACGCCGCAACCAGGTCGCGACCCGCAACGCCGCGAAGGCCGCGCACCGCAACGAGCGCCACACCATCGCCTCCCACCTGCGGAACATGGGCGTCGACGAGGCCACCGCGACCGGGATGACGGCGACCCTGCGCAAGCGCGCGACCGGTGGAGTGAAGGGGTTCGCCAAGAAGAACGGGTCCCGTCGCGCCTGCGTCCGCTACACCCGCAACCAGATCCTCGGCCTGCTCGCCGGATACAAGCCGCGCAAGGCCGAATTCAAGACCGCCCGTCAGAACCTGCTCGCCCTCGCCGCCTAGGAGCGCACATGGCCACCCCGGAACTCATTGTCACGTGGGATCACGACGAATGCCCGTTCCCCGTGCGGGTCGACGCCTACATCGGAGGCGTCGACAACCTCTACCGAGTCACCTCCCCCGACACCGGAGGCACCTGGGACGTCCCGGAGAGCGAACTCATAGGAATCCGCTGACCAGCAAGGAGGACCGATGACCACCATCGAGGACCGCTACTACATGCAGCCCGAGCCGCCCGATGCCGAGGAGATGTGCCGCTACGAGAACGAGGACGGCGCCGAGTGCGGAATGGAGGCCGCGTACCACTGCGAGGTGCTGTGCCGCCACCACGTCGACCTCGTCGACACGGGCGACATCACGTGGGCCGGGTACCGGGCCCTGGCCGACCACTTCGCCGCATGAAGAAGGCCCGCTGGAGGTGGAAGCTCCGGCGGGCCCGATGGAACCCCAACCCTCGAAGGAAGAAGGAACCATGCTCGACACTATCGTCCTGCCGAGGCTCGGCACCCGAGCCGTCAACAACGAGTTGGACCAGCTCGTCGGTGAAACCGGGTGGCTCACCACCAACCAGCTCGCGGACCTCATCGCCGTCGACGGTGTCCTCGGAGACCCGGGCACCGACTCGTCCGGCCCCGTCGGCCGGTGGGTGGTCGCCCAGCTCCAGTCCTCCGGGATTCCCGCCGTCACCTACACGTGGGGGCGTCACCTCGCCGTGTATGACAGCGGACGCGGCCTCATCGGAGAGGTCCGCATCCCCGAACACCACACGCTCTGGAACCTGGAGTGCGAAGTCAACGACCTCGCCCGCCCCGAGCTCACGTGGCAGGGAGAGGCGGACCCGCGATGATCCAGCTCGCTCTGATCCTGGCCGCGATGATGAACTGCAGTCGCGGGTGCGGGATGTACGACCAGCGTCTCGGTGGCTGCCCTACCTGCGGCACGACCATCTACCGACCGCGCGCCTAATCAGTTGCGCACAACCAATCGGTTCCGCTACTCTGTGATCACCTAGAACTTTTGTCGAAGGCCCGGTCAACTCGACCGGGCCTTTTGCATGCGCAGACCGTCCAGCCGGGAACACACTCTCGCCTACGGCGCACAGCCCGAGACTGGACACCTTTGTCCCGGCCGCTCCGTCTGGGGTGGCGTAGAAGCGGCCGGGACACACATCAGTCGCGCTCCCAGATGACTTGCACGGCACCCTTCGTCTTCGCTGCCGCACCGGCCCCAGCGCCCACCAGCGCTCCGATGCCCGACGTGAGAACGCCCACCACCGCAGCCCCACCCAAGATGCGAGCCGCGGACATCCGATCCGGGTCGGTCTCGGTGGAGGCCACCCGCCACCCGTCCGCGATCATCTGCTTCGAGGCCTTCTCGAACTCGCGCCGGTTCTTGTAGACGACCACCTGCTGTTTGGGGCCCTCCGGAGCAGGCGGCGCCCCACCAAGCGAGGCCTCCGCGGCTTCCAACGAGCCATGCTCGGCGACGAGTTCGGCGAGGTGCTTGCCCGACGCGGCCGACGCGACCGTGCTCATGCCGTTGGCCTCGGTCCACTCCGCCACCGACGGCTTCCCGGCCACGCTAGCGCCGAGCGGCTTCCACTTGAAGCCGTTGAAGTACCACTGACCATTCGCGGATACCACCGCGCCATTCGCAGCCACACGAGCCATGAGGGACCTCCTGAAGGGGTGAAGCCGCCGGGGAGCGGCACCCCCTAAGACGCCCCACCCACGGAGGTGGTTGCGTGCCCACCAGACCCAAGCAGCCCTGCAAAACACCCGGGTGCGCCAACCCCGCCCGATACAAACGCCCCACCTGTACAGAGTGCCGAACCCGCACCAACCGAGACCTGCGCACCAGGCGAGGCAACTCCCACCAACAGGGATACGGGCGCGCCCACCGTCAGAGGTTCCGCATCGGGGTCCTCGAACGAGACCGGCTCTGCGTCATCTGCCGACGCAAAGAAGCAGTCGTAGCCGACCACCACCCCACCGACCGCAAGACCCTCATCACCATGGGCCTCGACCCCAACGACCCCTCCTACGGGCGGGGGCTATGCACCCCCTGCCACGACCGGCACACCGCCACCCACGCACCCGGCGGCTGGTACCAGCACCCTCAGGGGTAACCCACCCCACCACCCCACAGGAGACACCCCATGGCACGCCTACGCGTACTGCCCGTCACCATCGACACCGTGCCCACCAGCATCCTGGTCCTCGACGGCCTCACCATGGACGAAGCCCATCGGTGAACACGAACTCCCCGGCATCCCCAAGATCCTCATCCCCAAGATCCTCGCGTTCGACTTCGAGGTCGAACTCCCGGGCGAACGCGCCGCACGCGACGTCGGGCTCAGGGTTGACTCAGTGGCAGCAACCGAAGTGTGCGACGCGCTCCGCAAGGACAAAGCAGCGCCTCGCTAACAACTCACCGACGCGCACGGCCAGCGCTGCGGAGACAAGTGAAGCTCCGAGCCGAGCGACGCGAGGTCGTGCACACCGCAGCCACACGCACGCACACGCACACAGCACACGCGGTCATGACACACACAAACCCGCGAGCCAACCCAGACCACCCACACACCCCGAGGCCCCAACACCCCGACCCACACCACCACCCCGCCCGGGGGCCACACAGAGCAAGCAGCACACCACCCACACCCACCGCAGCGGACACCCCCAGGGGGTAGGGGCGTTCAAATCGCTCTGACCTGCGGTAACGCCGGGCGCGCGGGTGACTGGGAATTCGTCCCGACACATTTTTCGGAACTGATCCCTGGGGGAGGTGACCCCCCTTGGGCGAGCGTGGTCGTAAGAGCAAGCCGACGTCGCTGAAGATCCTCCACGGCGACCGCGAGGACCGCATCAACCGCGACGAACCTCTGCCTGGCCAAGGTGAGGTGGTCGCCCCGGCGTGGATTGTCGAGCTGGATGAAGCGTCGACCGGTGAGCATGAGACCGCGCTTGGTGTGTGGAATCGGCTTGCCCCTGATCTGGCGCGCAAGGGCGTTCTCACACCGTGGGACGTGGACCAGTTCGCCGTGTTCTGCGACGCGGTGGTCCGTCATCGTGAGGCAACCCGGGCGGTGGACCGTGAGGGGGCGTTGGTCGAAGGCCAGAAGGGAAACCTGGTCCGCAACCCGGGGATACAGATCGCCCGCGACTATGCCGACCTGATGGTCAAGGTCGGTTCCCGGTTCGGGCTCACCCCGGGAGATCGCGCCGACCTGAAGATCGAACGGGAGACGGCCCATGGCGGCGCGGACCGGCTCCTCTCCTAAGCGGCCGGTGTGCGGGTGGACGTTCGACGGCGTCTCGTGTCGTAAGCGCGGGGATCACCATTGCAGGCAGCGAGCGGACCACGTGATCGCGTTCTTCTGCGAGGTCCTGGTGCACACCAAGGGCCGCTACGCCCGGAAGGCGTTCGCCCCCACCGCCTGGCAGGAGAGGGACATTCTTCGTCCGCTCTTCGGTGAGGTCATCTGGTCCGAAGAGCAGGGCGAATACGTGCGCCGCTATGTCGTGGCGTGGATCGAGCTCGGGCGGAAGAACGGCAAGAGTGAACTCCAGGCCGGAATCATGCTGTACCTGCTCGTGGCTGACGGCGAGGAGTCGGCGGAGATCTTCGGATGTGCCCGTAACCGCGAGCAGGCTTCACTGGTGTTCGACGTCGCCAGCCGGATGGTTCAGCTGTCCCCGGTGCTGTCCCGCCGACTGCAGGTTCGCGCCCACGTGAAGCGCATCATCGACCCGAAAACCAACAGCTTCTACGCCGCGATCCCCGCTGACGCGCAGTCCGCCCTGGGTTCTAACCCGTCGGGCGTGGCCGCCGACGAGATCCTGGCGTGGCCCAAGCGCGATTTGTGGGATTCGATGCGTACTGGCATGGGCTCGGGCGCGCGCCGCCAACCGATGATGGTCGCAGCGACCACTGCGGGAAACGACCCGCAGAGCTTCGCGGCGGGGATGCACAACGAGATGCAGCGCATCGCCGATGACCCCGATCGGAACCCACGCACGTTCGTGTACCTGCGCAACACCCCGGACGAGGCGGACCCGTGGGATGAGACCAACTGGCGTCACGCCAACCCCGCCCTCGGCGACTTCCTCTCGCTGGAGGCGCTCCGGCAGGAGGCGTTGGAAGCGCAGAACGACCCGGCGTCGGAGAACTCGTTCCGCCAGTTCCGCCTGAACCAGTGGGTGCGGCAGACCACCCGGTGGATGCCGATGCACCTGTACAAGGCGTCCGCTGGTGAGCTGTGGATGACCCCTGAGTGGGGTCGGGAGCAGCTGGCCGGCCGGGTCGCCTGGGGCGGAATGGACTTGTCGGCGAAGTTCGACCTGACCGCGTGGTGTGTGCTGTTGGAGCCCGAACGCACTGGTGGGCCGTTGGATGTGCTGTGGCGGTTTTGGTTGCCCGAGGACGCGTTGCCGAAGCTCGACGAGGAGAACGACGGCAAGTTCACCCGGTGGGCGCGGCAGGGCTGGCTGACGGTCACCGAAGGCAACATCCAGGACTATGACCGCATCATCGAGGACATCGAGGCCGACGGCCAGACGTTCGAGTTCCGTGGGTTCGACTGTGATGAGTGGTCGATGTGGCCGATGATCAACCGCGTCGCGGACGCGTTGGGTCTCGACCCCGAGTCTGAGGTGATGGCGTACAAGAACACCTACGACCGGATGACGCCGGGGATGAACGAGGTCATGGCTTTGGCCATGAACGAGCGGTTCCATCACCACGGCAACCCGGTCGCGGAGTTCTGTTTCGACACCGTCGAGGCGCGGGTGGCCCCGTACAACCCTGATCTGCTGCGGCCGGACAAGCCTCAGCGTGACAAGTCGGGCAAGCGTATCGACGCGGTCCCCACGGCGTGTATGGCTGCTGCTGCGTGGCATTTGCGTGGCGAAGAGGACCAGTACGAGTCTCCGTATGAGAAGCGCGGCGTGACCGTCGCCTAACCCGAGGGGTGGTGGCGGTCGTGCGGTGGTGGCTGCTTCGGCGCAAACAGGTGTTGATCAACCTGAAAGACGGAAGCGCGGTCCGCGGGGTGCTGTACCGGCGCTGGTGGGGCGGCACGGCCGAGCTTCGTGACGCCGTCCGTCTGGAGATGGGGCGTGAACCTGTCAACGCGGACGGCGCGATCCTGATCGAGCGCCCGGAGATCCTCTACTGGCAGGTGGTGGCCCCGTGAGCTTCACCCTGTCTTCTGGGTCGCTGGACACTGGCACGGGTGTTCGCGGATACACCCTGCCGTCCTTGCAGCTCGGATCGGAGCGATTCGAGGCCGCGGAGATTTTCCGTCGCCAACCTCAGGTGCGAACGGTGGTCGGGTTCCTCGCCCGGAATGTGGCACAGCTTGGCCTGCACGCGTTCCGGCGAGTCAGTGACACCGACCGGGAACGTCTGACAGGGCACCCGCTGGCGGACATCCTGGAGAAGCCCCTCCCCGGAATGAAGCTGACTCCGTACCAGCTGAAGTACCGGATCGTCGCTGACCTGGCGATCTATGACACGTGCTTCCTTCTCAAGGTGCGCCCGTCTCGTGCTGAGCCTCGGGGGTTGCTCCCCGTCCCGGTGCCGTTGGTGTCCCCTGAGGGGGAGTCGTGGATTCAGGCACCCGGGTACCGGATCGACGTGGGGGGCCAGTCGGTTCGGGTGTCACCGGACGACATGATCCACATCCACGGATACTCTCCGGATGCGCTGACCATGGGCGAATCGCCGTTGACGGCGCTGCGGGATGTGCTGTTGGAGGAGTACGAGGCCACGAAGCACCGGCAGGGCATGTGGACCAACGGCGCCCGCGTCAGCGGTGTGATCGAGCGCCCGCAGCCCAAGGGGTCCCGCGACTGGTCGGATGAGGCCCGCACGAGGTTCATTCGCGAGTTCCGGGACCTGTACTCCGGGTCGGGTGCGCACGCCGGTGGGGTGCCGATCCTCGAAGACGGGATGACGTACAAGCAGGCGGGGCTGGACCCGCGAGCGGCTCAGTACATCGAGGCGCGCAAGCTCACCCGCGAGGAAGTCGCCTCCGCGTACTTCATCCCGCCGCCGCTGGTGGGGATTCTCGACCACGCGACTTTCTCCAACATTAGGGAACAGCACAAACAGCTGTACCAGGACACATTGGGTCCGTGGCTGACACAGATCGATGAGGCCCTGGAGAACCAGCTTGTCAGCGAGTTCGGCGAGGAAGGCCTGTACCTCGAATTCAACCTGGAGGAGAAGCTCCGGGGGTCCTTCGAGGAGCGGGCGGCGGCTTCCAGCACCGCGGTGGGCTCGCCGTGGATGACGGTCAACGAAATCCGCGCCCGCAACAACCTCCCGAGCATCGAGGGCGGCGACGACCTCGTCACGCCGCTGAACGTGACGGTGGGGGGACAGGCGTCGCCGCGCGACAGCGCCCCGGACCCGGTCGACCAGCCGGACGACGCCCCCGAAGCGCTCGGCACGTCGTCCCGGCAGGTGTCGGTGAAGGCCGGTGCCCCAGAGATCAGCGTTGAATCCGCAGGGGAGTCCCTCTCGCAGTTCTTCGCCCGCATGGGCCGGTCCCTGTCCTCGCAACTTGGGGCGCAGGTCAAGGCGATCGGGTCCAAGGCTCTGGAGGAAGTCGACTGGCAGCGGTGGGAGAACGAGCTTGTCCCCGTGCTGCTCGGCGTGAACGGTCCGACCGCGGAACGCGCGGCCAAGGACGCGCTTCGGCAGATGGGCCTGGACCCGTCCCTGTACTCCTCCGAGGACCTTTCGCAGTGGCTGGCGGACAACGCGACGGCGCAGGCGCACGCGACCACGGACACTTCACGGGTGCACGTCGAAGAGGCTCTGGCCAAGGACGACCCCAGTGCCGCTCTGCGGGCGCTGTTCGCGTGGTGGGCGGGAGATCGCGCCGTGTCGATTGGGCGCCGTCAGGCCACGCACGTGTCCGGTCAGGCCACGGTTGTTCAGGCCCGCAAGCACCTCACCCGGCCCCAGAAAGTGTGGCGGGTGACCAGCGGTGACCCCCGTGACTCCCACTCCGCCCTGAACGGGGTTGCGGTGGACGTCGACGGGGTGTTCCCCAACGGTGCCCGATGGCCCGGAGACAGTGTGCTCCCCGCTGAAGAGGCAGCGCAGTGTCGCTGCGAGATCACGATCACCGGCGGCGAGCCGGGAGGAGGAGGCAGCTGATGCTGCGCACCAAAAGCGCGCCGCTGAGGATCAAGGCGGCTGGCGAGCACGAGGGGACTGAGGAGGGGGTTGTCGAGGCCATCGTGGCCGCGTACAACCTCGACAGCGTTGGGGACAAGATTTTGCCCGGGGCGTTCGAGGCCACCCTCGCCGAATGGAAGGGCCGCGGGGACCCGATCCCGTTCGTGTGGTCGCACGACTGGGGTAATCCCGACGCGCACATCGGGGTCGTGGAGTCCGCCGAGGAGACCGACGAGGGACTGAAGATCAAGGCCCGCCTCGATCTGGATGAGCCGTTCGCCGCGAAGGTGTACCGGCTGCTGAAGGGCCGCAGGGTCACCCAATTCAGTTTCGGTTACGAGGTTGAAGAGGGTGCGTTCGTCGACGCCAAGTCCGACGACGGCGAACCTGTCGAAAGCTACTACGAGCTGCGCAAGCTCAAGCTTTTCGAGTGCGGCCCCTGCCTCGTGGGCGCCAACCAACGAACTTCCTTGGAGGCGGTCAAGGCCGCCCCTGGGGTGAGTGAGGAGCGGGTACGCGAGATCGTCGCGAACTCCTCCAAGGACGCGGACATCGAGCCGCTGACCGTAGATGAGGTCGCCGCTGTGCGGGCACTGCTCGCCAAGGCCGCCGACACCACCGAAGAAGAACCGCAGGACGAGAAGGCCACGCCTGAGCAGTCCGCCGTCGACGAAGAGCCCGCCGGGGCCAAGTCGGACGCGCCCACTGACAAGGGAACCGCTTCGCTCGCTGCTGCACAGATCCAGCTCATGGAGCTGTCCATCATCGAGGAGACGGTATGACCACCAAGACCAAGGACATGGCCGAGGAGCTCAAGAGCATCCTCGGTGAGGCCCGTAAGATCACTGACGCTGCTGAGGCTGAGGGTCGTGACCTGACTGGCGACGACCAGGCGCAGATCAAGTCCTACTTCGAGAAGGCCACCGAGCTCAAGGGCCGGATCGAGAAGGCTCAGGAGACCGACAAGATGACCGCGGCGCTCGCGGAGCTGGAGGGCGTGGAGTACGTTCCCAACCAGCCCAAGCAGGCGCCGGTGGGCCACCGCGACACCAAGGGCATGTCCCTCGGGCAGGCGTTCACCGAAAGCGCTGAGTTCAAGGACCTGCTCTCGCAGCGCGCGAACGGTGACCACTTCGGCCAGAAGCAGCAGGTCAGCAGCCGCCCGGTCGGGTTCAAGGAGCTGCTGTTCACAGGTGCCGACCGCGAGTCCGCCGGTGGGCTGATCCAGAACGACTACCGGGGCCTGCAGCTGGGCTTCACGCCGTTCGAGCGTCCGCTGACGCTGCGTCAGCTGCTGTCGTCCTCGACGACCAACTCCGACACCATCGAGTACGCCTACATCGCGGGTGTGGACCAGAACGCGGCGTTCACCCCTGAGGCAACGCTCACCGACGGCACGAGCGGTACCAAGCCGCAGTCCGGGTTCACGTTCGAACGGCAGACCACCACGGTCAAGACGATCGCGAACTGGGCCGCGATCACCAAGCGCGCCCTCGCGGACGTCGGCCAGGTCAGGGCGATGATCGACCAGTTCCTCCGCTACGGCATCGAGGAGGAGATCGACCGGCAGATCATCGACGGTGACGGCACCGGCGAGAACCTGCTCGGCCTGAACAACATCTCCGGCACCCAGACCCTGGCCGCGACCGGTGACGACCTGCAGCTGCTGCGTCGCGCGAAGACCCGGGTGCGCCTCGGTGCGCGCACCAACGCGAACGCGATCCTGATCCACCCGGAGGACCGGGAGGAGATCGACCTCATGCAGGACGGCAACCTGCACTACTACATGGGCGGCCCGGTCGCTGCGGGTGGCAACACCACCATGTGGGGGCTCCCGGTCGTGGAGTCCGAGGTTCTCGACAGGGGTACGGCGTGGGTGGGTGACTTCACCAAGGCCGTTATCTACGACCGCCAGCAGGCGTCCATCGCGGTCACCGACTCGCACGCGAACTTCTTCGTCCGCAACCTCGTTGCGATCTTGGCGGAGACCCGTCTGGCCCTGGCGTTCATCCAGCCCGCGGCTTTCGTGCAGGTCGAACTGTCCACCAGCGGTTCCTGACCCGTGTATCAGCGTCAGGTAGCGGATCGGTGCCCGATCTGCGGCGCGGAGCACGCGTCGTGCGGCGCCGACCCGCTGCTCACCGCGATGGACGCACAGGGGGAGGTGGTGAATGTGCAGGGAGGACCACTCCAGACCTACGACGTCGTCGTGAACGGCGTGAAACTGCGGATGCGCTTGTCCGAAGCGGACGCGCGCAAGCGTGGCGTGTGGCAGGACCACGAGCCCGCTGCGGTGAAGTCCAAGGCTGCTGCGAAGCCGCGGGCACGCCGGGCGAAGAGCAAGATGGTCGACGTCGAGCCTGAGGCGACCGGGGGTGAGTGATCATGCTCGCCACTGTCGATGACTGGCCCATCTATGCGGGTGGGCCAGTGCCGGAGGACGCGCAGGCCATGCTTGACGCGGCCTCGCAGAACATCGTCGACTACGCCGGATGGCCGATCGGCCCCCACGCGGTGGAGGGCGAGGAGTACGACGGCGAAGGCCAACGGGTTCTGACTCTGAGGGCCCTGGCCGTCGCCTCCGTCGCCGAGGTTCGTGTCGACGGCACGGTGGTCACCGGTTGGCGGCTTTCGCGACGGTACGGGCAGCTGGAGCGCACCTCCGGCTCCTGGCCGTCCGGGTTCGGGCGCATCCAGGTGGACTACACAGCGGGGTTCGACCCGGTCCCACCCAACCTCGTCAAACTCTGCGTGGAGCTCGCAGCGAAGGCCGTGGCGGTGCCGCTGGATGTGTCGAGCGAGACCATGGACCGGCGCACGATCCGGTACCGGGAGGCCGCTGTGGTCACCGGTCTGGACGCCGCGGCGCTGGAACGGTACCGGCTCGGGGCGCGGCCATGACCGGCCGAGGGATCTGGGGTGACACCGTCACCCTCATCCGGCGGGCGGTGGTCGGCACGGACGTGTACGGCAACGACGTCGAGGACGAGGCCCGCGAGGAGCTGTCGGGGGTTGCGTGGCAGCCCGTCGACAGTACGGAAACGCAGACGGAACAGCGCGACCAGATGGTCGCGCACTACCGCCTGTACATCCCCTGGTTCCACGACCTGACCGGGTTGGACGCTGTCGAATACGACTGCCCCGGCGCCGGCCTCATTGTCGCGGAGGTGCACGGGCGGCCGGAGGTGTTTCGGTCAGCGTCCGGGCGCCTTGACCACACCGCGGTGGCATTACGAGTAGTGGACGGGTGATCACGTGGCCAGTGTTCGGTTCGAGGCGTTCTTTGATGGCATCGGCGAGGTGATGCGCTCCGACGAAGTCACCGGGCCCATGGCTCGGGAGGCTTCGGAGATCGCGCACAAGGCCAACGCCGCCGCGCTCGCCTACGGGCTCTCCCTGGGGGCGACGGTCGCTCTGTCCGAGCGCGACGACGGGCGCCCCGAGGCTCAGGCGCGCGCACACGTACCCGCTGAGGACGTCAACCAGGCGCTCACGATCCTGCGGAAGGTGTCGGACGTATGAGCACACCGCCTGACCTGCTGCGTGCTGTCCGTGACTGGGTGGACCAGCACCTTGAAGGGGTGCGGGTCGTCACCTCCCTGCCCAAGGGTGATCGCCTCGACGCCCAACTCACCGAAGGCCCCGCGGTGTCGCTGACCCGCGGAGTCGGTGGCGGCTACGTCAAGGGCGAGAGGCGGGTCCTCATCGACGTGGACGTGCTCTCCCTCGACGAGGAGGTCATGTGGGAGACCACTGACCGCACCTGGCAGACCCTGGACGCGATGACCGCCCAGTTCGTCGGCGGGGTCCTGGTCGATCAGATGCGGGTGCACAACGGGCCCGGCCAGGTTGGCCCGGGTCAGGTGGGCCACGAGAACCCGGGCGTGAAACGGACGTTCGCGACGTACCGGCTGACAACGCGCTCCTAGACGGCGCGCACAACCAAGAACCAACAACCCTCGCCGTGCGCGGGGGTTTTCGCATGTCAAGGAGTGTTTTCATGACCGAAGTCGCGGACTTCTACACCACCAGGAACGAACTTGTCTTCAAGGCCCTCTATGGGGCGGTGTTCGTCGCTGATTACGACGTCGAGCTGCCCGAGGACCTCTTCGACGAGGACGGCCTTCTGCAGCCGCTGCCGCCCGAGTGGCGCCCCGTCGGGTACTTCAGCGAGGACGGCATCACCCACGGCCGCGACCAGGAAACCTCTGAGGTTCTGTCCGCTCAGGACGTGGAGCCGATCCGTGAGGACGTCACCTCCGACTCCACGACCGCGCAGTTCGTGATGCGCCAGACCGACCCCACCTCCATCGCTTTGTACGAGGGGATGCGGTTCGACGACCTCGGGGAGGTGGGTGACCCGCTGACCTGGCGTAAGCCCAACAACCCGGTGCGGTTGGACCGCCGGTTTTTGTTCATCGCCGAGGACAAGTCCAAGGCCACCGGTGACTCCAAGTACATCGTGAAGCTGTTCCCGCGCGGCACCGTCTCAGAGATCGCTGAGCAGGTCGCCAACCGCGAGGAAGCCATGAACTGGGACGTCACCGTGAAGGCGCAGCGTGACGCTGCAGAGGGCACCAGCGTTCTGAACTGGGTCGATGGCCCCGGCTGGCGTGAGCTCGCCGCCGGTTCCTGACCCACTATGCGGGCGTCGGCCGGTGGCATGGGTGTGCCCACCCGGCCGACGCCTCCCAGCACACCCGCGCACACCCGAAGAAAGGCATGACCCATGACCGAGAAGAAAACCCCGAACCGCAAGGCTCGCCGCTCCATCGCCGCGACCCGCAAGAAGTACGTCGAGGCCCTGGGCCTGGAGTCCGCGGAGAACCCCACCGTTGAGTTCGACGGCCTCGACGGTGGGGTGTACAGCTTCGTGCACCCGTTGTTCATGGAGGACGAGCAGCAGGCTGCTGTCGATGGTGAGGACACTCAGCAGGGCAAGGCCGCTGCGCTGCTCGGCGAGGAGCAGTGGGAGAAGTTCACCAAGCACCCCGCTCACCGATCCGCGGACGTGATGCTGCTCTTCCAGGAGCTGGCGCGGGAGACGCAGGACGTCATGGGTGATGGGACCCCTACTCAGTCCTCGACCTCCTAGGCGAGGACCCCGAAGCCGTCGAAGCGGCCCTGATGCAGACGTATCCGGGCCGTGACCCGCTCGGAGAGTACTTCCGTGAGGAGATCACACTCCGCCAGCTGCGGGTGATGGTTGAGCACCTGCCGCAGGATTCGGCGCTGCATCGGGCGGTGCGCGGCCACGGCTGGCAGGAGAGCGAGTACCTGCTCGCTGAGGTCGCCGACGCGGTACGCACGCTGGCGGCGATCACCGTCGCTGTGAACAGCAAGAGACCGAAGTCCGTGAAGATGCCCGAACCGCTCCCTCGCCCGATCGATGAGGCCGACGAGGCCCGCAAGGCCGAAGAGCGCGCATACGCCGAGCAGGCCTACTCCGATTTGGTGTCGGCGCTGACACCGGACTACGCCGATACCTGACCTTGAGGGGGGTGACCCCCTTTGGCGACTGTGGGCGCGGTCTGGATCAACGTGCTCCCCTCCATGCAGGGGTTCGCGAGCAACCTGCAGAAGCAGGCCACCAGCGCAGCGAAGGTCGCCGCAGTAGGTGCGGGCGCGTCCATGGGCAACGCCATGGGTGATGCCACGGTGGGTGCTCTGGCCAAGAAGATGACGGCCAACTCGCGGCGAATGCAGGCCACCTTCGCTGGGTCCACGAACGTGATGACCCGCAGCCTGTCCAACTTCCGGGCAGGACTACGAGACGTCGACGCCGCCGCAAGCGCATTCACCGGCCGCATGGGCTCTCTCGGGGGCGTAACCCGTTCTGTTCTCCAACCCGGTATTACCGCGGTCACGGCGATCGGGACTGGTTTGTCCCGAGCCGGTGCGGCGTCGGTCGCCGCATTTTCCACGATGCGCTCTGGAGTCTCCGCTGCTTTCTCGGGCGTGTCCACGGCCGCGAACGCGGTCGCGGACGCCGGTGCGGGCGCTGCCGCGCGCCTGGGCGGCTTTTTCTCCAACGCCGCGTCGGGGGCTGCGGACACCATCCGGAATGTTCTCGGTGGTGCGATCGGTCAGGTCGCCGGGCTGCTCGGAGTGATCGGTCTCGGGTCGCTGGGGGCACAGATCGCGTCTGTCGCTAGCGGCGCGGCGACCACCCGGGCGCAAATCGAGGCTCTGTACGGTGCGGCCGGTGGTGGTGCCGCTGAGGTCACCGAGCTGATGGACGGCATGGCCGCGCGGTTTCGCGGCCTCGATATGTCGGTCATGCGCTCTGGCGCCGTGAGCTTGGCGTACATGGGCTTGCAGGGCGAAGAAGCTGTTGGCGTGTTGGAACGGCTCGAAAAGGCGACCACCGCCACGGGTTCCGGTGCTGTGGGAATGGAACGCGCGTTCGCCGCCCTGACCAAGGGCGTCAACGCCGGAAAATTCCAGATGGATTCGCTCAATCAGATCAGCGACGCTGGCATCCCGATCTATGACGCGCTCGCTGACGTGCTCGGGGTGGATATCCCGACTGCGCAGCAGATGGCCACTGACGGTGCGATCGGACTAGACGAAGTCCTCCAAGCACTCAGCGGAGACTACGGAACCTGGTTCCCCGCCCTGCTCGAAGGCGCGGACAATGTGGGTTCGACGTTTTCCGGTGCGTGGAGCACCATCAAGAGCACCATCGTCAACGGATTCGCCAACGAACTGACCCCGGCCATCGACCGGGCGGCACCGATGATGACGGGGCTGGCCGACAAGATCGACCGGGGATTTGAAGCCCTCCCCGGAATCATCACCCGCGTGCGAGAGGCATTCAGCGGTCTGGCGGAGAACACGGGCCTCGACCAGATCCCCGGGCATCTGACCGGATCTATCATCCCGTCGTTCAAGAACCTGTGGACCACGGTTCAGCCTCTCGCCGAGATCGTTGGTGGCGCGCTCGTGGTCGGGTTCCGCCTGGTGACTGACGCGGCTGTGGCCTTGGGCCCGGCGATCCGCAACGTGACGGGATGGCTGGCTGATAACCGCAAATGGGTCACTCTGGTCGGTGTCGCGATTCTGGGTGGAGTGGCCGCCTATTACGCGCTCGGCATCGCCACAACGATCATCACGGCGATCACGAGCGTCACGAAAATTTGGACGATTGCGCAAGCAGCTTTTAACGCTGTCATGGCGATGAATCCGATCATGCTTGTTGTGGTAGCGATTGGCGCTCTCGTCGCGGGATTGATTTATGCGTACAAGAACTTCGACGGTTTCCGGGCCGTCGTCGACACCGTGTGGCAGTCCATCAAGACCGCCGCTGGATGGATCTGGGAAAAGGGCCTGCAGCCCGCTTTCGAGGGGATCTCCGCTGGGGCGCAGACGGTCGGAGGGTGGTTCTCCTGGCTGTGGACGTCCGTACTCAAGCCGGTGCTCGGCTGGATCGAAACCGGAGTCCGCATCCTCGCGGGCATCATCCTGTTCATCCTCGTCGCACCCGTGATCCTCGCTGTGAAGACGATGGGTGCGATCTTCGGGTGGCTGTGGGCGACCGCGATCAAACCGGCGTTCGATTTCATCGCTGCCGGGGCTCTGTGGCTGTGGCAGAACGCCCTCCAGCCCGCGTGGAACGGCATCGTCGCCGGGGCGCGGTTTGTCGGCGCCGGGTTCTCATGGCTGTGGTCCCGAGCCAAGGCGGTTTTCAACTTCATCGCCGGTCACGTCAGAGCATGGTGGACCCGAACCCGAGCCATCTTCGCGCTCGTGGTCACCTACGTGCGCTCGACCCTGGGTGGGGCGTTCACATGGTTCCGCGACAGGGTCATCAAGCCGGTGTGGAACTGGATCTCCGGTCACATCAACACGGTCTGGACCGGTGGCATCAAGCCTGCGTTTGACAAGGTCAAAGAGGGCGTCGACACGATGAAGGACGCTTTCGACAAGGGCAAGACAGCGATCGGGAAAGCCTGGGATGGCATCCGGGATTCCGCGAAAAAGCCCGTGAACTTCCTCATCGACACCGTGTATAACGACGGCATTCGAGAGCTGTGGAACAAGGTCGCCGGTGTCGTGGGCGCGAACAAGCTCAAGAAGGTGGACACCTTCGCCTCGGGCGGGTCCGTGTTCGGGCCCGGAACCGGGACGTCGGACTCGATCCCTGCCCTGCTGTCCAACGGTGAGCACGTGTGGACCGCGAAGGAGGTGTCTGCTGCAGGTGGGCACAGCGCGGTGGAGGCACTGCGCCAGCAAGCCCTTTCCACCGGGTCCACCTACGCGACTGGTGGCGCAGTCGGGTTCCCGAACGCGCCCCGCATCCCCTCCCCAGCGGTATTCCTGAAGGCCGTGACGGACTTCCTGTCCCCAAACTCACTCTTCTCGCTGGGCGGAGACATCATCACTGGCGACTACGAGGGGGCGATCGACAAGGTCCTCAAGCCAGCCCGCGATGTGACCGCTGAGATCGGCACGAAGGGTTTCCCGGGGGTCCCTCACCAGGTCGTGAAGACCGGCGGGGACAAGATGAAAACGAAAATCCGGGAGCTCGTCGAGTCGTGGAACTCCGCGATGGAGGGCGCGGGCGGCGGTGGCGGTGCGGACTCGTGGGTCGGCATGGGCACTGCCTCGCAGCGGCTCCAGGCCGGTGCTCGGTTCGCTCGTTCGCAGCACGGCCTCCCGTACCAGTGGGGCGGAAACGGCAACCCGTCCTGGGATTGCTCCGGCTTCGTGTCCGCTATCGAATCGGTGATTCGTGGTCAGCGTCCGCACCGCAGGTGGTCCACGCACGCGTTCTCTGGCGCGCGCGCCCCGTCCGGGTGGGTGCAGAACTTGCGCTCGCCGTACATGATCGGCGTCACCCACGCCGGAGTCGGCCACACCGCAGGCACCCTCATGGGAGTCAATGTGGAGTCGGCCGGTGGCGGTAAGGGCGTCGTGGTCGGGTCCCGGGCCAAGGGTTACCGGGGGTTCCCGTACCGGTACGGGTTCCGGCCGGTGGTCGGTGACTCACAGGCCGGGTCGGGCTCGGGTGATACGGCGTCCCTGTACGACCGGGGTGGCTATGTACAGCCCGGCATGACCCTGGTGTCCAACCGGTCGGGGCGCCCAGAGCCGGTTCTGACCGCTGCGCAGTGGCGGGACATGCACCAGCTCGCCCAATCCGTCAGTGCCAGTGAGGGCGGTGGGCTGATGAGGGATGCTCACATCCACCTGGAAAACTCCGAGGCCACTGTGCAGGAGGCGTTTCGTCGCCTGGACACCGAACTGCGTAGGCGTCGCCGTGGTGGCGTGCACTCCGGACGGGTGGGCCGATAGGTGGACGAGTCGCAGTTCGAGATCGGCGGGTACCGGTTCGGCCGTGACCTGCCGATCGAGGTCACCGTGTTCGACATCGGCGCTGCTGAAGCGCAGGTCGGAGACCTCGACCTTCCGGGGCAGGACGGGACGGTGTTCGGCCGCGACACCAAGGTAGGCGTGGAGCTCACCTTCGAGCTGTCAGTGAATACCCGCGCCCCGGATCAGGCGAAACGCGAATGGGGGGAGTTGGCGACCCGGTGGGATGCCTCACAGGTGCGCCGCTCCCCTCGGGCGGTGGTTCCTCTCCGGGTACGCACGCCGGGGGATCGGACCGTGGTCGTGTACGGGCGGCCACGGTCCCTGGAGCGCACCTCCTCGCTGGCGCTGATGAAGGTCGGGAGGATCGACGGGGTAGCGACTTTCCAGGCCGCGGACGCGTACTTCTACGACGACACCGGACCCGATGGTGAGGTCGGCGCCCATTCCATCGCGCTCACGCTGGTGGCCAGCGCTGGTGATGGGGGGATTGTGTGGCCGGTGACGTGGCTGGTCGTGTGGGGGTCGCAGGGGGTCCGTCAGGACACGGTGGTGAACCGGGGCGACAGCCCGTCGTGGCCGGTGATCACGTTCCACGGGCCGGTGGCGCAGCCTTCGATCGAGCTCGTGGGGACCGGACGTCGGCTGACCCTGGACACCACGCTCGCATTCGACCGGTCCATCACTATCGACGCCCGGCCGTGGGCGCGAACGATCCTGCGTGACGACGGCGCGAGCTTCGCCGGGTCAGCGCGCGGCGCCTCCCTCTCAGAGTTCCAGCTCCCTGTCGGTCAGACCGTACTCGCGTACCGAGGGACGGACCTGTCCGGGCAGTCCCGGTGCGTCGTGTCGTGGCGCGACGCCTACTCAACGCCCTAGGAGGACATGTGGCTCTCGAAATGGATTCCTGGGCGGTCACTGGCGCCCAATCGTCGGCTCGTATCGCGCGGCTGATGCACCAGTCGGGGACCGCGTCGGGGAACGGGGTGGTGGACGTCGGGCACCTCCAGGTGCTGCCGCTGGAGGTTCCGGGCGGGGGTGTGCGGATCACCTCGGGCGGGGCGACGATCCTCGGCAAGGAGCAGCAGTTCCAAGGCAGCTACTTCGCTTACAACGTCGGCACCGACACCGTTGACATCAGCCCGACCGGGTCGGGGGGCGGGCGCTCCGACATGGTCGTCCTCCAGGTCGAGGACCCCAACATCGACGGCACCCCGTGGTCGCATGACGTCACGACCGACCCCGTCTACTACTTCCGGGTCATCGAGGGCGTCAGCAGTACCGCTACCGAGCCTCCCGCAGGCCTTACAGCGATCCCGCTCGCTCGCATCACCCTGCCCGCTTCCACAGGCACGGTCACGGCCGCGCGCATCACCGACCTCCGCCGGTCCGCGAACCCCAAGAGCCAGCGAATTCTTCGGGTGCAGCGCGGCGGCACCCAGACGGACGGGTCGTGGGACGAGGCGGGGAACATCCAGAATCCCGACTTCGAGCGATGGCCGCAGCACGACTGGACGGTGACGATCCCCGAGTGGGCGACCCAGTGCCAGGTGCTCGCGGACTGGACGAACGTGTTCCTCAAGCCCTTGACCCCGAGCGGCGCGAACGACGCGATCGGGCAGCTGTTCGTGGGCCTGGTGGGCGGTCCAGACGGGCCGCTGTACACCACCTCCTCGGCGTACAACTTCAACCAGTTCAGCGCCACCAACGGCTACCGATGCTCCGCCGCGAACAAGGACCAGATCCCGATCCCGCCCGCATGGCGTGGCCTGACGGTCCAGGTGCGCATGTACGTCATGGGCAGCGCCGGTCAGAACGGCCGCCTGGTCGCGGACAACTGGGCAAACTTCTCCTGCGACCTGGAGTTCCTGGAGATCCCGGCACCTGAGGCTCAGCTGTGAGCTGGCGGTACTACGCGCTCCGGTGGACCGGGACGTGGGTGCACCGCGAGCTCCCGCTGCGGGACGTGTCGATCACGCACACCCTGTCCGGACCGGGCGACCTGACCGCGAGCATCGAACCCACGTATGCGGACCTGGTCGCTGAGGATGGTCAGCTGGTGCTGCGGGAGTGGGACACGATCATCGTCGCGGAGGCGTCCGGGCAGCTGCGAGGTGGCGGCATCCTGGTGTCCACCGAGGTCACCGGAGACAGCCTCAGTCTCGACTGTGTGGGGTTCGCCGGGTACGCGGCGGGGATGCCGTTGACCGCGACTCTGACATGGGGCGGGTCGTCGGCAGGCACAACCGGGAACGGGGTGGACGCGGCGACGGTCATTCGTGCCCTGTGGGCGCACCTCCAAGGCCAACCAGACGGGAACCTCGGGGTGGCCGTCGACAGCCTGGCGACGCCGTACCGGCTGGGTGCGTGGCACAACGCCCGCAAGCTCCCCACCGATGACCAGCCGAACCCGCCTGCCGCCGAGGTCGAGGACCCGCCGATCCCGATCGACCGGGTGTGGACCAACGCAGACCGCAAACCGGCCGCGGCCACCGGCAAAACCGTCTACTGGCAGTACAGCCTGCCGTGGTACGAGGACGTCGAGGTCGGGGCAAAGATCGACGAACTCTGCCAACAGGCCCGCATCGAGTACCGGGAGCACTGGTCGTGGGGGCCCGACCGTGAGTCCGTCGTGATGCGGCTCCAGCTCGGCTACCCGCGCCTCGGGCGACGCGCCTCGGACTTGCGCTTCGTCGAGAGCGAGAACATCTCGGAACTCGTCACCCTGCAACGCTCCGGTGACGACTTCGCGAACGTCGTCGCAGCCTACGGGGCAGGGGAGGGGTCCAAACAACGGCGCGCGACCGCCAGCCAGCGCGACGGCCGTCTGCGGCGGGTGCAGATCGTGGACGCCGAGGACGTCGACAACGCGGCGTCTCTGGCGACGATCGCACGTGACCACCTGGCGCGCACGAGGCAGATCACCGACATCACCAGCTTCACGGTCCGCGACCACCCCAATGCTGAGCTCGGCAGCTTCGGCGCCGGGGATGACGTGCTGGTGCAGACCACCATCGGCTGGCAGCCCACCTCCATGTGGGTGCGCATCCTCTCCTACACGTACTCCCCGGACGGCGACACCGTCTCCGTGACGTGCACCCGATCCGACAGCTTCGACTACTCCGGGAGGTAGATGTGGACGCCGCGACCAAGCGCGCGATCGAGGGGCTCACCCGAGAACTTCAGCGCACGCAGTCGGAGCTGGCCACCGTCAAGCGCGCATCCAGGCGCCCGCAGCTGGGGTTCTCCTCGATCGAGTCCGGGTCGCTGGACGTGGTCGACCCCGAGACCGGACACGTGCGGCTGCGCCTCGGCTACCAACCCGACGGCAGCGTGGGCGTGGTCCCCGAGGGCGGCGATCCGCCTCCTGCCCCGTCCGCGCCGATCGTCGCCCCGGCCCCGGTGGGTCTGATGGTGTCGTGGGACGGGCGGCTCGCACATGATCTGACTCTGCCCGCCGATTTCGACCACGTCAGCGTGCACGTCAGCGCGTCGCCCGGGTTCACTCCGGACGCGTCCACGTTCCAGGGCACGATCCCGCGCGCGGGCGGCCTCTTCCCGGTCGTCCCTCTGGAGCCGGGGGAGACCTACTACGTCCAGCTCGTCGGGGTCGGCGCGGGCGGCGTCGAAGGGGCGACTTCGGAGGAACGGTCGGGGGTGCCGGACAGCGTCGGTGGAGTGCCGGGGCCCGGCAGCATCACGGAGACGGAGATCGCGGACGACGCGGTCACGTCCCCGAAGATCCGCGCGCTCGCGATCGAGGCCCACCACATCGTCGCCTCCGCCATCGAGGCGGGGCACATCACCGCTGGTGCGGTCACGGCCTCGAAGCTCGCCGCCACCATCGTCCTCGCGTCCCGGCTGGTAGCAGGCGACCCCTCTGCTGCTCGCGTGGAGATCGACGAGGACGGCCTGCGCGGATACGACGACGAGGGCGCGCTCGTGTTCGCCGTCCAAGACGGGAGCGCGGTCTTCACCGGCGACATCACCGGCTCCGAGATCACCGGCGGCCGACTGACCATCGGGGCAGCCCCCGGCAACAACGGCGCCATCGAGGACACCGGCACGCTAGTCCGATCTCACGTCACCTCAATGAGCGGGGCCCAGGCCCTGATCGCCGCGAGCGCGATCCAGGCAGAGTGCAGCGTGTGGGGCGACACAGGGAACTCCGAGTCCCCAGCTGGCGGAATGGTAGCGGCCCCTGACCGAGTGGGGATGGTGTTGTACTCCCGAGGAGGGGACACCTCCGCCCCCTACAGCCAGATCTCAGCAATGCCCGGCGAGGCTGCCGCCCAATGGCGATCCGCCACCGGGTCGGATGTTCGAATCAGATCCCTGCCTGACTGGTCCTCCATCGCCCTGACCGCTCCAGCGGCTGCGGACCCCGACGACGCTCAAGGGGCGGGCGTCATTTTCACGCAGCGGTATGCGAGCGACATCGCGGCGGTGAGCGTGCAGGGGCCGGTGTGGTCGTCAGGGTCGGGGCCCGAGCGCGGCGCCCGCTCCATGATCCACGCTGAGGGCGCCCGACCCAACCGCCCGTACTCGCGGATGACCTATTCGGGCGCGCGGCACCTGCTCCAGCAGCAGTGGAACGCCCAGACGGAGACCCGGGATACCTCGGATGGTGTTGTGGAGCTGGCTCCCGAGATGAGCTTGCTCACGTCTCGGCACGCCCCGGTCCGGTCTGAGCTCACCACCCAGCTCACCGGTTTCTCCACGGGTACGAGCTTTTACGATTTCCCATCGGAGACGTGGGAGCCGTGGGACTTCAAAACGTCTTGGTCCGGGCGGACTCGAATCACGATTGTCATGTCTGGCCTGAACAACGCCAGCGACGCCAGCTCGGTCGCGCTGGGGTTCCGACTGTCGGGCGCCTCCACTCTCGCTGCCTCACTGAAACGGTCCGCGTTCATCCGCTCGGCAGGCGCAGGCTTCGGGTCCACGCAGCAGGCCAGCTTCATCGACACCCTGCACCTCAGCGGTAACGCGAACTACACGATCACTCCCTGTTACCGCATCACGTCGGGGTCGGTCGCCTTCTTCGACCTGGCGCTGCCAACCCACATCATTTTCGAGCCACTCACTTAGGAGAGTCCCGTGGCCACTGAGCCCAATGAGACCGACAGCCCGCCGACCACGATCCTGCCTCCGGGTATCCCTCCGGACGCCGATTCTGGCCCCACCCTGCCGACGCAGCCACCGGACACTCCTCCGGGCGAGGCGATCGAATACCCCGATGACCCTCCTCCTCCGCTGGCGGACGACGAGTAGGAGGCACCTGTGCCCGACGAACCCACCATGTGGGAGCTCAAGCGCGTCGTGGAGTCGGGCCACCGGGAGCTGTCAGCCGACATCACCCAGCTCAATGACCGTCTGAGCATGTACGTGCTCAAGGAGGTCTACGAGGCGCACAGGGCCAGCGATCAACAGCGCATCGGCAGACTCGAAGCACAGGTCGTTGACCTGAGGGAGCAGATCCGCAGGGCGGTCTGGACAGCGGTCTCTTCGTTTTTGTCTCCGATCGTGGTCGGTGTGGTGCTCGCGCTGATTCTGCGGGGCGGGTGAGTGGCTGTGGCTATGCAGAGGCCCAGCGTCCGAGGCAGCGCCTTCGTGCTCGTGCTCCTCACCATCGCTGCGGCCGTCGCGATCCTGATCGGGTCGGTGGCCCGCCAGGGTGAACGTCTCTCCGAAGCCGAGCAGCACCGCGAGGAACTGTCTCGACAAGTGGAAGAGCTCGGCGGCACCCCGGTGCCCCCTCCGACGGGGATTCCTCCGACGGGGCCGCCAGGACCATCCGGAGCCCCAGGACGCCCCGGCCCCGAAGGGCCCCACGGCCAAACGGGGAGCCCTGGCCCGCCCGGCGAGGACGGAAGCTCGGGAGACCGCGGCGAACCAGGAGCGGACGGCGCCGATGGTGTCGACGGCGAGCAAGGCCCACAGGGGCCCACGGGCGAGCAGGGCGAACGCGGTCCCCAGGGGCCCGCTGGCCCGTCCGGCCCTCCTGGTCCTCCAGGCCCACCGGGGCCCGTCGTGACGCTCCCACCCGAACCACAATGACCCGCCCGAGCGGCGGGTCTTCTCATGCCAGGAGGTCTCATGCCTGAACCCGACAAGCTTCAGTGGCGGTCCGCTTTCGGATGGTCGAAGTCCAGCCCCGCAGGGAGAGCCGACCCGAAGAAGGGTCTGGTCATCCACTACGACAGCTCCGACCAGAACCTCGCCGCCAAGGAGCACAAGGCGTGCGTCGACTACTGGAAACGCACTCGCGGCTTCCACACCGGCCCGTCCCGAGGGTGGGCTGACATCGGCTACAGCTGGGGAGCCTGCGCACACGGGTACGTGATGGAGGGACGCGGCCTGTTTCGCACCCAAGCCGCTCAGCCGGGCGGGAACAGCACGTACTACTCCGTGACGCTGATGACGGGACCGAAAGACGAGGTCACGGACGCTCAGATCAACGCGGTCCGGCAGCTTCGTGAGTGGCTCATGGAGCCGACGTCCAGCACGAGCGGCACTGTGAAGGGCCACCGCGACTTCATTGCCACCTCCTGCCCCGGCGACAAGGCCTACCGGATGGTCCGCGAAGGCACCTTCACCAAACCGGCCCGGTGGGGGCCCGAGACACCGGCGCCACCGAAGCCCACCCAGCCGTCCCCGCCCTCGGCTTCGAAGCCCAAGCCGCCCACGACCACGGCCCCCGCCTTCCCGCTCCCGAAGGGCTGGTACTTCGGTCCCAGGAGCGGCCCCACCTACTCGGTGTCGGGCTACTACTCCTACCGGGCCGACCTCAAGCGGTGGCAGCAGCGCATGCGCAACCGCGGCTGGGTCATCAGCGTGGACGGCCTGTACGGGGCGCAGACGGAAGGCGTTACGCGCGCCTTCCAGGCGGAGAAGCGGCTGGCGGTCGACGGGAAGATCGGCGCGGCGACGTGGCGTGCGGCGTGGGAGTCCCCGGTCACCTGATGTCCAAACACCGAAGAGAAGAGGTTTCCATGTCCAAGGTTGAAACGAAGGTCACCGTGGCATCGCTGGGCAGTCTCGCCGCTGGCGTGGCGCTCGCTGTCATCACCGCGTTCCTCGCGGAACCCGGCGCTTTCGGGCCCCTCCCTGAACCGGTGGCGTTCCTGCTCGTGGCTGCCCTCCCGCCGGTGGCGGCGTTCCTCGGCGGGTACGCGGCCCCGCACACGTTCCGGCATGGCGAGGGGCCGTGAGTGCCTACCTCCGACCGTGAGGGCAAGGAGTGGGCGCGGGAGATCATCCAGTCTCTCGCGCCCTCCGTGGTGGTGGACGTCGGCCCCGGCGAGGGAACCTACGTCCACCTGGCCCGTGACGTGACACCCGACGGCTGTCGGTGGATCGGCGTGGAAGCGTGGGCGCCCTACATCGCCGAGTTCGGGCTGTTCGACGCCTACGACTGGGTGGTCGTCTCCGACATCCGCCACCTGGACCCGTACACGCTGATCAGGGACCCCGACCTGGTGATCCTCGCCGACGTCTTGGAGCACATGTCCCAACTGGAGGCGCGCGGTGTGCTCGCTCGGATGCGGGATTGGGCTCACAACATCCTCGTGTCGGTGCCGCTCGCCCACCACGACCAGGGCGACGTTAACGGGAACTGGTTCGAGATCCACCGCGAACACTGGAGTTCCCGAGAGGTTCGCAAGGAGCTCGGCGCGGGTCTGGTCGACGCCCGTGAGGGAGACGTCCTCGGCTACTACCTGTGGTCCGCGGAAAAGGCGGCGAGGGGGCGGCGTTGAATGTGACCGTGTGTGTGCCGTTTCGGCCCGGGATGCTGGATCGGGAGATCCATGCCGACTACGTGTCCGCGCGTCTGCGGGAGATGCTGCCCGACGCCCGGCACCTGGTGGTGGACGTCGACGGCGACTTCAGCCGTGCGCGTGTACGCAACGAGGCGGTGCGCCGCGCCGGGAGCGGTGTCGTAGTTCTGTGTGACGCCGACACCCTCCCCGAGGAGAGCGCACTGCGGGACGCGATCGACGGCGCCGCCCAGGACGAACGGCTTCACCTGCCCTACACCCGCTACCGGGCCCTGTCTCCTGAGGGGACGCTTGCGGTCTACGCGCGCGGCGTCGACCCGATGGACGCGCCCGTGGAGGACGAATCCCGGCGCCCGATCGGCGGGGTGTGGGTGATCCGCGCAGACGCCTACTGGGTCGTCGGCGGCATGGACGAGGAGTTCAAGGGGTGGGGGTTCGAGGACGACAGCTTCTTCGTCGCCGCGAACTGCTTGCTCGGCGAAACCGTCCGCCACGAGGGGACCATCACCCACCTACACC
Source organism: Nocardiopsis sp. NPDC007018 (assembly GCF_040635075.1). Lineage (NCBI taxonomy): Bacteria > Bacillati > Actinomycetota > Actinomycetes > Streptosporangiales > Nocardiopsidaceae > Nocardiopsis > Nocardiopsis sp. NPDC007018. Next base: position 11,426 of record NZ_JBEYHA010000051.1, on the reverse strand, counting down.
ACAAGCCTGCCGCGAACCTACGCTCTCCCTCCTACCGGGCCAACCGGGCCCGCCATCAGCAGTACGTGCGGGCGCGCCGCTCCCCGGAGGCCATGCGGCGTCTGACCGGCGCACCCGACCCGACCCGGCGACGTATCGTAGCGCTCGCCCACTACTACCTACCGGCGCACCGGGCCGGCGCCGAAATCATGCTTCACGAGCTGCTCAAGGCGCTTGTGTCGCGTGGCCACCAGGTCGAGGTGTGGGCGACCGACGAACAGCAGGACACGGTGGTCGACGGCATCACCGTCCACGCCGGAACCCCCGAACGGGTTGACGCGGATGTGGTCGTCTCGCACCTGAAGAGCGTTCCGATCGCCCGCAAACTCGCGAAGGACACCGGGGCCCGGTTCGTGGCGCTCGCGCACTCAGCCGCGCCGTGGGTTGCGCGTGATCTGCGCGCCGGCGTCGACCTGGTCGCCGCCAACTCGAACCACGTAGCCCGAGACCTGAAGCTCCGGGGTGAGACGTTGGTGGTGCATCCGCCGGTGTACGCCGCCCGGCACCGGACCAGGCCGGGGCGCCGGGTCACTTTGATCAACCCCATCCCCGCCAAGGGGAGCAAGGTGTTCTACGAGCTCGCTCGGAGGATGCCCGAGGTGGGGTTCCTCGCCGTCGAGGGCGGCTACCAGCAAGCCGAACAGGTCCGAAAGCGTCTGCCCAACGTTCGCTGGCAGTCGCACACCGCCGACATGCGCGGCAAGGTCTGGGCTCACACGAAGGTGTTGCTCGTACCTTCGGCCGAGGAGTCCTACGGGATGGTCGCCGTTGAAGCCGCGGCGTCCGGAATTCCCACCATCGCCGCCCCCACGGACGGCCTACGTGAAGCCCTAGGGGACGCCGGGACCTTCGCCGACCCCACCGACATCGACGCATGGGAAACCGCGCTACGTGATCTCCTCGGCCTCGGGTGGCGTACCGCCTCGAAGCAGGCGCTCGCCCGGTCCGCAGAACTCGACCCCCGCAAGGAGGTGGACGCGTGGGTAGAGCGCATCGAGTCTCTGTGATCATCCCGTGGGCACCGGATGCCGGATGCCGTCATCGCGAAGCTGCGTTGGCGTGGACCGTGTCCCGCTGGACAGCGACTGGTCATGAGGTCGTCGTCGGTGAGCACGAGGGCCCGTGGTGCAAGGCGCGCGCCGTCGCCGACGGGTTGAGCCGCGCCTCCGGGAACATCCTCGTCGTGGCGGACGCCGACGTGTGGTCGCCCGGATGGGGGGACGCCGTCGACCTGGTGCAGGCCGGTGTGCCGTGGGCGATGCCGCACGGCCCGGTCCGGCGGCTCACGCATGCCGCCACGCAGGAAGTCCTCGACGGGCACGACCCGCACGCCGACATGGATCTCACCCAGCGCCCGTATGAGGGGTGGCCCGGTGGCGGCCTGGTCGCACTCACCCGAGACGCCTACGAGGTAGCCCCGCTCGATCCCCGGTTCGTCGGATGGTCCGGGGAGGACGAGTCGTGGGCGCACGCTCTCCGGGCCCTTGCTGGGGAGGGGTGGCGCGGCAACGCTCCGCTGTGGCATCTGTGGCACCCGCCGCAGGAGCGCATGTCGCGTCGGTGGGGGAGCACTGCAGCACGCGCTCTGGCTTCCCGGTACGCGCGGGCGCGTACTCCTGGGCGGATGCGGGCGCTGGTAGATGAGGCGTTGTCTGCGGCCTGACTGTGAGCCCCCTCCTTCGGGAGGGGGCTCGTTTCGCGTTCACGCCTCGATGGGAAGGTCCGGTCCGACCTGCCTGAGGTAGACGAGGCGTTCTTCGAGCACGAAGTCTGGCGCGGTCATTCGAGACGACGCTTGGAGCCCGCGCACGTGCCGGATGGTGTCGAGGCGCAAGATGCCCTCGACGCTCTCGAACGGGATGGTCCAGGACAACGCGAGCGGCGCCGGTTCTCCGCCTCTACTGCGCGCCCGGAGCATGGCCACGGCGATCCGCCAGCCGATCCGGGCGGCAGCGCGCGGCCGGTCGCGGAGTTCAGGGACAGCTGTCAGGAGCCACGGATCTAGCGCCTTTTCCACATCCCACACGGGTGTTCCCATGATTCCATGGTGCCTGACGTGCGCAAATGCTGCTCGTCCAGGTCGATGCCGAGGTACTCAGCGATCGTGTACGCGCCTTCGGGCCCGACGTCGTCGAGCAGGCCTGCAAGCCACGCTTGCTCTTCGCTCGTGAGCGGGGGCTCGTAGGGCTCTGGGGGCAGGGGGGTTGTGTCCATGCAGGTGGTGTACCCGCTCACCGCGGCTTCGGACCGCCCCTTCGGGGCCTGACCGGTATGTCCGCCTGGACGTCCCCGTGGCGCCTGTACCGCTCTAGGTGGGTGCCGCACCATCCCCTGCTCACGTGCTTGCGCCCGCACCCTGGCACCTCGCACACCCGGGGCGGGCGTGACCGTGAGGCAGCGAGCGCCTGTTGGCGACGTGATTCCGACGTTTCGGCGCGCAGGGGCGTTTCAAACGCTGCGCGCGACTTCCGGCGGGCCTTCTCGTGATTCCGAGACGCTGCGAACCGCTCCCACTCGGGGGACCCGACCCGCTCGGACGCAAGCGCACCGAACCTCAGCCGGAGCGCGGGGGCGGCCAGCGAAGTGCCTCTGCCGAGCCCGTGAGCCTCCCGATAGCTCTCGGCGGTCATCCCGTGCTCGCGGACGTGACGCCCCAGGAACTGCCGCTCCTGCCCGCATTCGTGGCAGATCAGCCCACCGTCGTCGCCGGTAGTGAGCTGGCCATACACGCCGTGGCCGTCAGGATCGCCGTACACCATGGGTAGATGATGCCGCTCGGGTGGGACATTCGATGGGCGGTGTCCAGAAGCGGACAATGAGGACTCCCGTTGCGTTCTAGTGACGGTCTTCTTCGGTGGCGCGGTCCTTGAGGAGCTGGCCCACCCGTTGCTTGGTGATCCCCAGCACATCCGCGGCGGCCTGCTGGGTGCCTTCCCGGTCGTAGACGGCGGCGACCAGGGCGACGGCCTCGCGCTTGTAGGCGGTGGCGGCTTCTCGGGCGCGCCGGTCAATGTCCTTGAGCTGCTGCTGCTCGGTCCTCACGCAATCTCCTTGATGGTCAGGTGGTGGGTGTGCCACGCCAGGACGGCGTCGTGGTCTGCGCCGTCGGGGTTGACGTCCTCCAGCTCGATGCCGTCGAACCCCATTTCGGCGAGGTGGTCGCGGACTTCGTTCATCTCCAGGAGCTGCCAGGTGGTGTAGTCGCTCGGGTCGTAGAGGGCGACTCCGGCGTCGGCGTCGATCCACCGGGTGGCTTCGACGGCGTCGTCGAGGTCGGACCAGTCGGCGATCTCGGCGTTGTCGCTGATCTCGATGGTGTGGACGGTGGGGCCGTAGGAGGCGGCGTCGGGGGCGGTGGTGGCGAGGTAGAGGCCCATGCCGGTTCCGGTGTGGATGGTGGTGATGGTGTTCTCGCTGCCGTGGTAGCCGATCATGTGCGCCTCCTGTGTGGTGATGACACAAGTAAATACCCCCCTTGCCTCATTGTCAAGGGGGGTATTTACATCACGTTCTCACGGCGGCGCGACCGGCGCGCGGGAGCCAATGCGAGAGCGGTGAGGTTCGGCGTCCACTACGCCTCCTGACGTTCGACGGTGATGCCTTCGGCTTCGCCCTGCATGACCCATTCGCCGTGGGTTTGGTAGCCGGCGTCTTGCAGGGTGCTGTCGCGGTCGCCAGCGTGGGGCAGGACCTCGGCGGTCCCGTCCACGTACACGCCGCGCTCGTCCACGTCCATGATGTGCAGTTCGGTTCCGAAGTCGTAGGCGACTCGGGTGACCTTAGTGTCGGCCATGGCCTTCTTCCTCTCGTCATAGATCTGACCGAACCGTGCGGGGGACAGCCCCAGATGTTCGGCTGCTGCCTTCTTGGTGCCGTGGTCGGCGTGGGCCTGATGGGCCATCCGGCCGCGTTCGGCGCCGATGTCAGCGCGCACCTGCTCGAAGATCTTCGCGAGCGCCCCCATTTTCTCGCCCGGGGGAAGGTCGTTGAGGGCTCCCCAGTCGATCCGGTAGTAGTCGGCGGGGTTCAGTTCCACGGGTCTTCGTCCTCGTCTTCGTCGGCGTCGTGGTCTTCGGTTTCGCCGCCGACCGCTTCGGCCCAGCCGTTGCCTTCTTCGGTGCGGTGGGCGGGGCGGGCGTGCAGGGCCTCGGGGAGCTGCTTCTCAGCGGCGGCGAACAGCTCGGTCGCGATGCCCTCGCGGCGGAACTGCGGGGCGGTCTCGATGTTCTCGATGACCAGCGTGGTCATGTCCACGAACAGTTCGGATGCGACGGTGCCGTCTTCGGTGATGGCCTGGAACCGGTGGGCGGGCGCGTCGGTGCTGGAGTAGGCGGCGACGGTGTAGGTGATCTCGTAGGTGGTGCCTTCGGTGCTGATCATGTCCGCCGCCTCTGCGTGGTGTGCCCTGCTGACACTCCAAAATGTAGGGTACCTATATTCACGCGTCAATAGGGTACCTAGATTTATTCAGCACAAGCCCCTGACGTGCGAAAACCCCCGCCACCTGGTTTGGTGGCGGGGGCCGGTCCGGCTCACCTTGCGGTGCCTTCCCCCGGACCCTTCTGCCGCGCGTTCACCGCTTGCCGGTGGAGGAGGGCCACGCGGAGCCGTACGGTGTCGCCGGGTCGTCACCCCGGGGTCCGGTCACCACCCGGACCACCAGCCCTCGAAGGGGCCGGAAGCTTGTGGGGTCGGGAGGTGCAACTCCCGACCCCCGCCGCCACATCCCCTCATGGATGTCGTGTCGGCGCCTGGTCCCGCGCGTGCTCTCCGAGGGGGAGCCGCGCGGGGGGTTCATGAGTTCCGCCCGGGGGTTGTGGGCGGGCTCCTACTGGGAGTTCTGTTCGCGCTCGCGGCGCTCGATCTCTTCCAGCTCGCGCATCTTCTCCTCGTGCCGCTCCGTCCCCTCGTGGAGAAGACGACGGGCGTGTTCTTCGATGCTCTCTTCAGCCACGGCCGTGGCTCCTTCCTGGCGTCCGCCCACCCCACAGCTGCGGGTTCGTCATCGCGACGTCCAGCGCATCCGAGGTGTCACAGATGATCGTCGGCTCCGTGCCGTCATCCACACGGCACGTGCCGATCCACATGGCCTGCTGCCGCCAGACCGTGTACCGCTCCCCATGCGCAGCCTGGAGACGAGACAGCTCCTGGGACTCCAGCCGAACCAGCAGCGCCGACACCGTGTCGGCGCTCACGGTGACGCCGTCTCGGGTCGCGACCCAGTCTCCGTGGCGGTCGCCATCGCGATCACGGTGGATGGTGTACGCCGGGTAGTCGGCGGCTACCTGCTCTATCGCGGACGGGTGGCCCAGCAGGGACCGCGCTTCGTCCGCGCGTTGGTCAGTCATCACGTGTTTCACCTCAGGGGATGTCGCTGATTCCCTGACGGTACGGAGAGTGGCGCCGGAGCTACAGACACAAAACGTGGTAGTCCTCAGAGCTTCGTCTGAGAACTACCACGCTTCGTGGTACCGCCGCTGGTCAGCCAGTCACGCCGAGGAACTCCGCGATCTCCCGATGCTCGGAGCTGGGCATCCTCTTCGCCTGCTCCAGCAGGTCCTCAGTGATGTCCCGCGCCGCCTGCTGCTGCCGGAACCATGTCGGGGCCTTGCTCTTGAGGCCCATCATGATCTCCGTGGTCCGCTCCACATTCCGCAGCCGCAGGTGCGCGGACGCCTGGTCGAGCGCGTACCTCTGCTGTGTGTTCTCCGTCGCCTGACCTTGCCGCGGCCGGATCTCGTCCACCATCGACAGCGCGACATCCGGTCGGCCGGACACCAGTTCGTTCTGCATTCCGTTCATCAGCGCCGTGGTGCGCCCGAACCGCATGTGACCAGCGGTGGGAATCTCATCGCCCACGATCTCCCCAGCGGACTGGGCGAGCTGCTGGTACTCCCGAGCCTCGACTGGCCGGTTGTTGCGCACGGCGGCGGCGCCAGCGCGCATGAGGATGTACCCCCACGCAGCGACTGTGGCCTTGGGGGCCTTGGAGAGCTTGGACGGTTCGAGGACGTCAGCGGTGTCGGCGCACAGCCGCTCCACGTCGTCGAACCGGCCCTGCCGCAGCAACGCCCACCCTTGCTCACCGATGCACGCGGCCGCGAGCGCCTGGTCACCAATGGACAGGGCGTCGGTCAACGCGTCCCGGAGCGCGATGAGGCTGAGGTCGTGTTCCCTAATCTGGATCAGGTACCGGGCGGTGAGCTGGAGGGCGTCGGCGCGCAGCCGCAACGCTTCGCTCTTTTCGTCGCCTTCGAGGATCGCGACGTGGGCGTGCGCGGACCGGACGAGTGCGGGGGACATGCGGGCGACGTCGTCGTAGCGGTCGGCCTGGTAGTGCGCGGCGACGGATTCCACGGCGCGTCCGAGGAGTTCGAGGCTCGGGGGGGTGTCGTCGTCGGGGTAGATCCGCCCTCGCAGCCCGAGCGGGGGGTTGACGGCGCTACGGATGTCAGCGAGGACTGGGTCGCGTTGGTCGTCGGCACGGGGGGTGGGGTTTTCCGGGCTCATGAACCACACGGTTCGGACCCCGAGGACGCGGCCGAGTCGGTGGTAGTTCTCGATGCGGGCGGTACCGCCCTGTTCCAGCTTGCGCACCACCCCGACGCTGATTTCGGCGGCTTCTGCGAGGGCTTCTTGGGTGAGGCCGCGCTTGCGTCGTAGCTCTATGAGGCGGTCGGCTACTGAGGTATCTTGGGTCATGAAAAGCCCCGTCCTTCCTGTTTGGTCGCACTCTCAGGGTAGGCCGGGGCTTCGTTGTTGTCAGGCCCGTGCCTGACCTGTGACAACGGGCCCCGCCGTGTGGTGGGGCCCGTTCACATTCGTCGCTAGTCGATTCCGTAGGACCCGGGACTGCCCGCCGCATCGGGCAGCAGCCCGTCGATGCAGCCGCCATACAATGCTTCGACCTCATCCGGATGGTCCGCCGCCAGGTCATCAGGCATGTTGTTGTTGCACCACCACAGGGCATTGGCCTTGTCGGCCCGTAGGGCTCCAGCCAGCGTGCCGGTGTTATCGGTGTGCGCTACTTCGGCAGGGATGTCTGCGGTGCCGAAGCTCGGCCTGGACATGGTGTATCCAGCTTCGTATGCGTCCCAGCCGGGCCCGCTGAACTGTTCCTGGTGCGCTGCGAATCCGACTGTCGGCGTGTCGCGGTTGTCGTTCTGGATGAAGTAGCCGATGAATGCGGCTATGACCCCGACGGTGATTACTCCGAGCAGGATCATTTTGGTTGGGGGTGCGGGGGTGCCCTGGGGGTTGTTGTCCATGGGGGTCTTTTCCGGTCGTCGTTGGCGTGGACGGCAGCGGGGGTTTGATTTTGGCACGGAAGGCGCGGGCTCTTGGGGAGTTCTGGGCGCGGGTAGGGCCCGGCACTCAGCCGGGCCCGTCTGTGTGGGGGTTACTTCTCGTGGTCGCAGCGCAGGCAGATGCCGTTTCCGTCGAAGACGTGCCCGTCTTCGCAGTCGCCGTCCCATTCGATGAGGTCGACCGGGCCTGGGATGTCGGTGCTCACTTCTCCTCCTTGGCGATGTCGCGGGCGCCGGATGTCACGATGTCTCGGCCACGCTGGAGGCCGAAGAGCAGGCCCGCCAGCCGCGAGTTCAGCGGTTCCTTGGCGATCTCCTGCTGAACTCGCTGCTCCTCCTTCACAATCCGGGACGCGATGCTGTCCCGCATCCGCTGGTTCTCCGCCTCCAGCTCCCGCACGCGGGCCACCAGCGCGGGCACGTCCATGCGGGCGGCGGCGACGAACTCGGCGTCGGCAGCGGTGACCGTCCCGCCATCACCGTTGCCTTCGAGTTCGGCCACAGGGTGCACCTCGAAAAGAACGGGTTCGCCCGTGGCCCGGTGGTAGTGGATTTCGGCCGACCACGGCCCTTCGGTGGCTTCGTTGGCGCGCGCTTCGATCGCGTCCAGGTCCATCACGACTCCTCCTTCGTGGTCCATCGCAGGTGCTGTGCGGCAGCCCTGAACCCGGCCCCGTCGGCGCCGTTCCGTTCGCTCACGTCAGCGTCGTGTTCCAGGACGGTGGCGGCCTGCGCCACGATGTGCGGCCACACGCGGCGGATGGTGCGCTCCAGCTCGGCCCGCTGGAACTCCACGGCGACACTCTTCGGCTGCTTCTCGGACGGGGCGACGATCGCGGCCATCACAGCGGCGACCTGCTCGTCGGTGGGGTGGTCGGCGGCCACTCGCGCTTCCGTCTCGAGGCTGTAGCCGGACCGGCGCGGCTTGCCGTCTGTATGCAGGGCCTTGAGTTGCACCCACCGGCCCCGCGTGCCGGTGAGGGCGTCCACGACCCAGGCGGAGGGGCGCCCGGACCCGGCCGATCCGGTGGTGTCGACGCGTTCCACGCGGACGTTGGGGCCTCCTCGGGGGTCGTTGGTGGTGTAGGTCTGGCCGGGCTGTACGGGCTGTACGGCGGTCATCACTTCTCCTCCTTCACGGTGTGCACGCCCGGGAACTTGATCGCGAGGCCCATGACCCCGGACCAGACGTGCGACCGGGCCTTGCCCTCCGCCGGGTCAGCGGTCAGGTGGCCGACGCTGTGCTCCTCCAGTGCCTTGGACAGCTGAACGAGCTCGTCCTTGGTGAGGTCGATGCGGTATCCGCCAGTGAGGCGCTTCTTGATCTGCATGGGCGGTCTCCTTGTAGTGTTCTTGCGGGCCGCCCCGGTACGAGCGGGGCGGCCTTCCGTGTGGGTGGGGTCAAGCGGGCCGGTGCTCCAGGCGGAGCGGGCCCCACTCGCGGCGGACGTGGGTCAGCGGGTGCCCGCCGGAGGTGGCCGTGAACTCGGCGCCGATGGCGTACAGCTGCTTGGGGTCCATGCAGTCGGCGTAGATGAACCAGACGCAGTCGCTGGCGTCGCGGACGAGGTCGCCGGGGCGCGGGGTGTAGGCGGGCATCGGTGTCTCCTCGGTCAGTAGTGGACGTCGACTCGGTCGATGTCGGTGTCGGAGAACGGCAGGTTCTCGTAGTAGATGGCGGCGTCCTCGCTGACGCGGAGGGTTTTGGAGCTGCCGTTTTTGTAGTAGATGGTCACGGTCACAGTGGCGGCCACGGGTGCTCCTTCAGGGCGGGTCAGGTGGTCTTGAGGCTGTAGCCGCTACGGCGCGGCTTCCCATCGGTGTGGAGATTGTCCAGAGCGATCCAGCGGGCGCGCTTGCCTGTGGTGGCGTCTTCGACCCACGCGGCGGGGTACCCGTAGCCGTTGAACCCCGTGTTGGCGATTCGGACGATGCGGACGGTTGGCCCGCCGGGCTTGTTGGACTGGTAGGTCTGGCCGGGCTGGATGGGGGCCATCGGGGCTCCTTCGAGGTGGCGGGTCAGGTGCAGATGCTGGCGAGCGCGCCCGGGGACAGCACGACCACCGCGCCCGAGGGCAGCGCGACCAGGTTGTGGCCGTCGGGCAGGTTCACCATGGACCGCTGCTCCGCGAGCCACACCTTGGCGGGCTCGCCGTGCATCTCGGGAAGGTAGGCGGGGCGTCGGGTGGTGCTGCCCTCAGCGAGGTTCCGGATGTCGTCCTGACTCTCGGGGGTGTTCTCGATGGCGACGATGTCGGCGCCGGAAAGCTTGATGTGCACGACTGCTCCTTCGTTGGGCGGGCGGGTCAGGCGTAGCCGTTGATGACCAGCCACAGGATTCCGATCACGGTCGCGGGGAGTAGCACCGCGAGCGAAAAGCCAGCGAAAGCCTGTCCGAAGTCCATGGGGGCTCCTTGGGGGTTCGTTGTTCCTATTTTACCCGATCACGGGTGGTTAACCACCCGTTGGATGACCTCAGTATGCCCCAGCTAGACAAGGTGGTCAACCACCCCTCACAATGGGCCCATGGCCAACCAGCACAAGCACAAACTCCGGGGAGTCCGGAACACCCCCGACCACCTATGGGACGACCTCGACACAGGCGCGAAGTCCATCGGGGAAGACCGCAGCTCGATCACCCGGCAGCTCTGGGAGGCGTGGCTCGGGTATCCCGGCGCGCAGTGGCCACCAGCGCCCTCGAAGGGCGGGGAGAGAGAAGAGAAGTAGCCCGAAGCCCCTGCTCGCACCGTTTTCTGGTCCTCTGGAACTGGTGCGAAGCAGGTAAACTGGGGCCACATTTACATAAAGCGAGCCCGCCGGGTGCTGGTAACACCACGACGGGCTCTGACCACCTACCTGCACACACAGGAAAGGCGGCTAGGCATGAAGCTTAGCTACATGGTAGCTCGTACCCGAAACCGGGTCGCTACCCCGCGAGCCACACCCGTGTACCTCCCCCAGGGAGGCGCACGATGAGCACCGACGCCTTCGAGATCGAAGCGCTCGACCAGCCCACCTTCACACAGGTCGGCCACTGGGTCGCCTTCCGATCCGACCTCTCACCTACCGCACGGCACCTCTACACCGTGCTCGCCACGTTCGTGAACCAAGGCCGCCGCGCCAACGGCGACACCAGCGTGTGGCCATCCCTCAACCTGCTGGCCGTCACCCTCGGACTCTCCAAGGGCAAGTCCGTCACGCCCTACATGGACGAGCTGATCCAGGCGCGGATCGTGGAGAAGACCACGAACACCATCGGCGGCATGCGGTCCCGCAATACCTACGGCATCCGCTTCAACCCGCCGCCCGGCGAGCGCACCGCCACGAGCTTCGTGGAACTCCTCGAACCCCTCAAAGCCATCGCCGGAGACGCCAAGGCCATGACCAAGGTGTCAGCGGAGACCCGCGAGCTGATCAAGGAGCGCAGGGCCCGCGAGAGCGCGAAGAGGACCGGTCGCCCCGTAGTCCCGGATTCGGGACCACGTAGTCACGGATCGGGGCCCACGTACCCCCGGATCGGGGACCGTAACAAGACGCAGGGCGAACTAGACGCAGGTCTAACTACACGAACCTCTTCCTCTTCCGCTGGCGCTCCTACTGGGCACCAGCAGGGCGAGGGCCCGGAAAGGAAGACGAAGAGGGAATCTCCAGAAAAAGTCATCATCGACAAGCTCAGCGGCAACGACGCCCGAGCCCAAGGCGGGCCACCCACCCCCGAGGAAGCCACCGCCATCAAGCGGCTGGTGATCTCCCAAGCTGCCGCTGACGGTGTTCGTATCCACTCACCAGCGGGGTATCTGTCTGGCCGCGACGTGGCCCTCCTGGAGCAGGACCTTGCACAGGTGCGCGGCCTCCAGAAGCCTGCACAGGCCACATCAGGCGGGTGGACATGGGAAGACCAGCAGCGAGCAGAACGCCGCGCCAGGAACGGCCACACGCCATACAGGAACCCTGAGAACCAAGACGTGTACGACGAAGCACTGCTCTAAGAGCTCATCTCAAAAGCCATCGGCATGCTTGGCCAGGTGCTTGTAGCAGATGAGGATGCAGGCGATGCCGAGCATGGCCAGGAAGGTGGAG